>URBA01000279.1 GCA_900545905.1 uncultured Collinsella sp. | reverse complement strand
GAGCCATAGGTCTTGGCAGAGGTGTCGATCAGGAAATGCGACGCCTGTACCTTAACAAGGTATTTATTCTTCTTGCCAGCCGCACATGCGAGCGGCTCGCGTGACAGAAAGAGGTACGGCCCTCCCTCATTACCGATATACGTGCCCATATTGCCCAGGCTGCCCACGCCGCTATAGGCCGCCTCGATAGAAAACACGAAGGTATCGCCCATATACACGGCCTCGAAAGGCGAGACTGACGAGGGAAGGACTAGCTGGGCACGCTTGGTGTTGTTGCCGTCGGTCAGATCGATTGCCGTTATGCCGTAGTAGACGCCCTCGTCGTTGCGGACACGCGGCGAGATGGTCAAAATGCCGTCGCTCGCGCGCGGGGCCGATGCAAAGCGGCCCGTCGATTTCCAAATTGTCTCGGCCTTGGATTCATCAAGTGAGCGACGATAGCAAAACGAATCACTACTCGTTTTATTGCCGCCTGCCGAAGGCATTTTATACCAGATGACTGATGACCCGAACGCCGTAAACAGGGGCGGATCATAGTCCTTGCCACCTCGATCGAGCTCAACCACATCGCCAGAGAGCGAAGCGCCCGACAGATTTTGAGCGTAGAGCTTCCACGATGAATTGGCAAAGTTCATCTCAACCCACGCGAATACGCCGTCGCCGGCGCGGACATCGTAGAATGCATATCCCGTGCCCTCGACAGGATCCTCGATTAATGTGGTAAGCGAGCCATCGCCCAGGTTGAGCACACCGAGCGTGTTGGCGTGCAATGCCGATGCGGGCGCCATCATCGCCGCGGCGTAATCGCCGTCGCAGTAGTACAGCAGCGTACCAAGAGGCAGCGTCCACGACGCCGCCGGCTCAAGATCGATGTCGACAGCCTCATACTCATCCGTAATCGAGATAATTTTGGAATCGTCCTTGATAACCTGCGGCTCGCCGGCGGCATCATCGCTGGTACCCGTTTTTTTCGAGCATCCGGCAAGCACCGTGGCAGCGCCCGCGGCAGCCCCACCGAGTACAAAGCCGCGACGCGATATTCCGTTCTTGATGTGATCGGCGATACCCATTAGGCGATCTCGGCGCGAGCGGCCTCGATGGCGCGCGTAAGCTGGTCGGCGCAGGAGGTCTTTTTCATACCGCAGGTATTACCGGCGAGAACCTCGATTACGCGATCGGCAGGAGCGCCCTCGACCAGCTTGGAGATTGCCTTGAGATTGCCGTCGCAGCCACCGGTAAACTCAACGCCTATCACCTTGTTGCCGTCATCGGAAAGGTCAAGGTGAATATTGCGAGCACACACGCCCTGAGGCTTGTAATCAAACGAAATCATGCGATCCCCTCTCAGAATGTTATTCGAGACGACTATTATCCCCGTCTTTCCCTAAATGCAACGAGGCGCTTTGCCGGCAACACACATTACCAGCAAAGCGCCCTAAAAAGCTAACGTTATGCCCGAACCTACTCGAAGCTCAGCTGCTCCAGACGATCAAAGACCGTGTCGATACGGGTGAGGAAGTCCCATGGATCAAAGATCTCGTCGAGCTTCTCCTGGCTGACGGTGCAGCGCGGGTCGGCCTCGAGACGCTCCTTAAAGGTGGGGCCGGAGACACAATCCTGCACCTCGTGCCAGGTAGCCATGGCGTTTTCCTGCACGATAGCATAGGCATCCTCGCGGGTGATGCCCGTATCGACGAGGGCCAGCAGGACCTTAGAGGAGAAGATGAGGCCGCGAGTCTTGTTGAGGTTGGCCATCATGCGGGCCGGATACAGTTGCAGGCCGTCGATAACGCGAATGAGGCACTGGAACATATGGTCAAGCGCGATGAAGCTATCGGCCTGGGCGACACGCTCGGCAGAGGAGTGCGAAATGTCGCGCTCGTGCCACAGGGCAACGTTGTCGAAGGCGACCTGGGCGTTGGACTTCACGACGCGCGACAGACCGCAGACCTTCTCCATGGTGATGGGGTTGCGCTTGTGCGGCATGGCGGAGCTGCCCTTTTGGCCCTTGCGGAAGGGCTCCTCGGCCTCGAGTGTATCGGTCTTCTGCAGGTTGCGGACCTCGGTCGCGATGCGCTCGCAGGTGGCCGCTGTAGTGGCAAGCACGCCGGCAAGATAGGCGTGGTGATCGCGGCTGATGACCTGCGTGGACAGCGGGTCGTGAACCAGACCCAGGTGCTCACAGACGTACTCCTCGACGAACGGCTCGATGGAGCTGTAGGTGCCGACGGCACCGGAGATGGCACCGAAGGCAACGTTCTTGCGAGCATCCTCAAGACGATCAAGGTCGCGCTTGAGTTCCCATGCCCAAGAGCCAAACTTCATGCCGAAGGTCATCGGCTCAGCATGGATGCCATGGGTGCGTCCGGCGCAGAGCGTATTGCGCTCCTCGAAGGCGCGGCGCTTGCAGATCACGCCGAGCTTCTTGACGTCCTCGATAATCAGGTCACACGCCTGAGTAAGCTGATAGCACAGAGCAGTATCACCCAGGTCGGAGCTGGTCATACCGTAGTGAACCCAGCGACTAGGCTTGGGCTCGCCCTCGGGAACATCGGCGTCGATATATTCCTTCATGTTGGTCAGGAAGGCGATGACATCGTGGCGCGTGACCTCCTCGATCTCATCGACCTTCGCCTTCTCAAAGTTGGCATGGTCGCGGATCCACT
>URBA01000278.1 GCA_900545905.1 uncultured Collinsella sp. | reverse complement strand
GAGAAAGGTTCTGTATGGATCGAAACGAACTCGACCCCAGCGTCCCCAGCGCCACAGAGGTCAAGAAGATCCCCCTCATCATTAAGGTGTACGCTGTCCTGTGCATCCTTTCCGGCGTGGGCACGCTCCCGTCGGTCGCTGCCTTTATGTGGCAGGTCATCACGGCACTTGTTAACGGCAACGCCACCGAAAAGCTCGGCGACAACACGCTCGTCGCAGTCGGCCTTATCGTCGCCGGCATCATGCTCTCTGCGGCAAGTGCCGTCATCCTAATCATCTTTGGCCTGGACCTCATCAAGAACCAGCGCCGCAACGCCGCCCGCCTGTCCTACATCCTTATTGCATTCACCGTCGTCGAGCTTTTGGTCGACGTGATGCTCCGGGGCATCGGGCCCTTCCTGCTGCGTCCCGCGATCCAGCTCGGCATCCTCGTTGCACTTTCGGCAACCGTCGACCCCACGCTTCGTCAGGAGCGCGAACTGCAGCGCCGCCTGCAGGAGATGCTCGACCGCGACGCCGCCGCCGAGGGCATGCTCGGGCGCGATGAAACCGGCGAAGGCTACATCAAGCTCAACTACTTCAACCTGTTCTGGGTATTCTTTGTCTGCTGCGTGCTCGGCCTGATCGCCGAGGACATCTGGCACATGACGGTCGACGACCCGGGCGTCTATCAGAACCGCGCCGGCATGCTGTTTGGCCCCTTCAGCCCCATCTACGGATTTGGCGCCGTGCTCATGACCATGGTGCTTAACCGCTTCTACAAAAAGAACCCCATCATCATTTTCCTGGTGAGCGCCCTGCTCGGCGCCAGCTTTGAGGTGTTCGTGGGCTGGTTTATGCAGACCGCGTTTGGCGTGGTCTCGTGGAGCTACTCGCACATAACGCTGTTCGGTTTGCCCGATCCGCTCGTGGTCCTCACGGGCGGACGCACCTGCACGGGCTTCGCCTGCCTGTGGGGCCTGGGCGGCCTCATCTGGATCAAGCTGCTGCTGCCGAGGCTGCTTAAGCTTATCAACAAGATCCCCTGGAAGAGCCGCTACTCGGCCACCGTCATCTTTACCGTTATCATGCTGGTCGACGGCGTCATGACGCTGCAGTCGCTCGACTACTGGTACCAGCGCGTTAACGGCACGGAGCCGGACATTCCCGTCGCACAGTTCTACGGAGGGCACTTCGATAACGAGTACATGGAAAACCGCTTCCAGAGCATGACCATGAGCCCCAAGGATGCGACGCGCGTGTAGCGCCAACCGCGCCCAAAACGCAAAATGCCCGCCGGTATCACACGTACCGGCGGGCATTTTTATAAACGAGCCTTCTATCGACGCAAGCCTCTACGCCTCGCGCTCGACCTCACTCACGCATTCGTTCTTGATGGTGCCAACGAGCGCCTGCAGTGCATCGACCACGTGCGGGCGAATGTCCCCGCCGATGAGCACGAGCATGATGTCGTCACCTACGGCAAGCTCGCCGCTTGCCAGCCACACGCGCACATAGCCGATACCCGGCATCGCGCGCGTGGCCTCGATAGCAGACCGTACCTTTTCGGCGTCGTAGTCAAAGACCATGCCACCCACCCTGTGGCCTGGCGCCACGCCATCGGTCTCGACTCCGCGCACCTCGGCCTTGGGCGTCGCGCGCACCACACCGTTATGCGTCAGATACATCCCACAGCCTGCCGCCGAAGCATCGGCCTTGGCCTCACGCAGCCAAGCATCAATCGAAGGCATCAATTTGCCACTCTCGAGCATCATTTCTCCCTTACCGTCGTCGAGTAGCCAATTTGGAACGGGGCTTTTTTAGCTACTTTCGAACAACTTATTCCTCGACCGGCGTGAGCACCATGACAGCACGCGTGTTGCTCAGCGATAACGAACGACAGGTCACAAGCGTCACGACCTTGGTTGCCGAAGCGGCACGATCGGTGGCATCGCTCGCCACGGCAGAGGCACCGTCGAGCATCTCGGACAGGTAGTTCTTGAGCCCGTCGTCGCCCTCAAAATTGGGTGTGCGCGCCTTGGCATACGTGTCCTCGACAACTTTGGTCGCCAGTGGTCGCAGTTTATACGTAGCATCCCGTGTGATGTAATACACGAACTCGATGCTATCGAACGTTGCCTGATCAGTGGTGTCCGAAATCACGTTGAACATCGACCCATCGTTCATATGGTGTCCGTAGATCGTGGTTTGCTGATCAACCATTCCCGGCGCGGTGTCATCGCTATCCAGGAAAATGGCCCCAGATGCATTGGCCGTACCGTCAAACAGCGTGTTGAGGTATTTGGAGTTGTTGTTGGTTTGCACCACGGGATAGTTGATGTTGGTTCCCGGCACATAAATCCAACCCACAATCTCGGGGTTTGTCTGAGCAAGCGCATCGAAGTCGACAATCGGCACGCCGCTGGCGTCCTTATCGCTTACATATTGCTTCTCGATTTTCTGGTACGAATCGCTTGCCTGCTTATAGCCAATCTGAGCATTGATAAAGATGGCGGCGGCGGCGACAATCAGACCGATGCCCACGATAATAAGCAGAATAGGAATGATGGAGCGGCGCTTTTTACGTGGCGGCTCGGTGTAGTCCGACGGCGTGGCATGCGATGAAGACCGGGGCGGCTTCTTAGCGGTGCTATAAGATGACTGTCTCTTATACACATCTCCGAGCCCACGAGACTA
>URBA01000277.1 GCA_900545905.1 uncultured Collinsella sp. | reverse complement strand
CACTTCTAGCTTCGTCGGCAGCGTCAGATGTGTATAAGAGACAGTTTGAGGACTACGGCCTGTTTACGCAGGTGGAGCAGCTCAACAAGACGGCGCTTAAGGCACATGGCCTGGATAAGAGCGGGTACCTGTACAAGGTGAACAGCTTTGATTTCCATCGCTACGAGGACACCATTAAGCTTGCCGACGATCCCGACTACAACCAGGCAAACTTCGAGGGCATGCTCGAGATTAAGGGCGATTCGGACCACACCAAGCTCATCGAGATGCTCGATGCGCTCAACGACGAATCGCAAAAGATCGATAACGTGCTCGACACCTACTTTGATACCGAGAATCTGGTCTATTGGCTGGCGTTTCAGATCCTGACGGGCAACTGCGATACGCAGAACCGTAACTGCTATCTGTACAGCCCGCTTAACTCCAAGGTCTGGTATATCCTGGATTGGGATAACGACGGCATGCTGCGTAAGCTGGAGCTTTCTCTTACCGGGTTCTCGGACTATGCGAGCTGGGAGCGCGGCGTAAGCAACTACTGGGGCAACGTGCTATTCAATCGTGCGCTGCGCAGTAAGGCGTTTCGCAGTGAGCTCGACCGCGCCGTAAAGGACCTGCGCTCGTATATGACCGAGGCGCGCCTGGCCAAGATGATCAAACATTATCGCGAGGTTACCGAATCGCTGGTCTTTGCTTCGCCCGATACCGACAATCTGCCTGTCACCAAGGACCAATACGAGCAGATCGCCGCGGCGATTCCCTCCGAGATCGAGGAGAACTATAAGAGCTACTGCGAGAGCTATAAAAAGCCCATGCCGTTCTACATTGGCGTGCCGCAGATCGATAACGGTAAGCTGCGTATGAACTGGGATGCGTCCTACGACTTTAAAGCGCGTGACATTCGCTATACCGTGGAGCTGGCGCGCGACTATGCCATAAGCGACGTGCTTTTTAAGGCCGAGGACGTGCTACTTCCCGAGGTGACCTGTGATGCGCCCGATGCCGGCCAGTATTTTGTGCGCGTGCGCGCCACCAACTCCGACGGCTATACGCAAGATGCGTTTGACTACTATGTGACCGACGACGGCAAGCACTACGGCATGAAGTGTTTTTACGTGCAGGACGGCGGTAAGGTCGTGGAGGATACGTATGAGGAGGGCTAGCGCGCTGCTTGAGCGCTTGGCAGCTCCGCCTGTGCGTGCCACGCAGGAGCGTTACCGCCACGAGCTCAAATATCTCATTAACGAGGGCGAGCACGCCGCGCTTGCCTGTCGCATGGCGCCTGTGTTTAAGCTGGACAAGCATGCGCAGGCGGGCGGTTATACCATTCGCAGCCTGTACTTTGACGACTACTGCAACTCGGCCTACGAGGAAAAAGACGCCGGTATTCTCATGCGCAAAAAGTATCGCGTGCGCATCTATAACGGCAGCGACAAGGTGATTAAGCTCGAGCGCAAAAAGAAGTACGGCAGCTGGATCTACAAGGAGGACGCGCCGCTCACGCGTGACGAGTTCGAGCAGATTCTGGCTGGCGACTACGACTTTTTGCTGAGGAGCCCCTATCCGCTCTGTCGCGAGTTCTACATCGAGTGCATCTGTAATATGATGCGCCCGCGGACCATCGTGGACTACGAGCGCGAGCCGTGGGTGATGGACGAGGGCACCGTGCGCATTACCTTTGATAGCAACGTGCGTGCGGCGGTGGGGAGCTTTGACATCTTTGACGCGACGTTGCCCGCGTTGCCCGTGCTGGAGCCCGGCAAGCTGGTGATGGAGGTCAAGTTTACCGAGTTTTGCCCACAGCTGGTGCGCGATATGGTGCCGCCGGGTGCGGCCGAACTCACGGCGGTCTCTAAGTACTGCCTGTGTTATGACAAGACCGCCTACCTGCGCGGTTTTAACTACTGGGAATCGGATTTTGGGAACCGAGGGGATATTTAGACCATGAGCACCAGGGACTTTTTTAAGAACTCCGTCTTGGAGGCGTTTGGCCAGGTCGACCCTGCCAAGATCGGCCTTTCGCTGCTCGTGGCGCTCGCCATGGGCATCCTGATCTACTACGTGTACAAGCGCTTTTTTACTGGCGTGGTCTATTCGCGCAGTTTTGCCGTGACGCTCGTGGGCATGTGCGTGCTCACCTGCATGGTCACGCTCGCGATCTCGACAAACGTGGTCATCTCGCTTGGTATGGTCGGTGCTCTGTCTATCGTCCGCTACCGTACGGCGGTCAAGGACCCGCTCGACCTGCTGTATCTGTTTTGGTCCATTACCACGGGCATTACGGCGGGAGCCGGTATGTATGCGCTCGTGGGGCTCACGGCGGTGGTGATCGTGGTGATGATTGCCGGCTTTGCGAGCCATCAGGACAAGGCGCGCGTGTACATGATGGTCATTCACTACACGGGGCAGACCACCGGCGATGATATCGTGCGTGCATTTGGGCGCACCAAGTTCACCGTCAAATCCAAGACGATGCGCGGTGACAAGGTCGAAATGGCCGTCGAGGTGTTCTCGGACGGTGTGGATATGCCCTATGCCGACGCCATCCGCGCACTCGATGGCGTGGAAGATCTAACGCTCATCCAATACAACGGCGAATACCACGGTTGAGTTCCGGCGTTTTAACAAACGCCGGACCGGCCGACGCTGCGCGGACATCTGCCGGGCGATCTGCCGCTCAAAC
>URBA01000276.1 GCA_900545905.1 uncultured Collinsella sp. | reverse complement strand
AACCTGCAGACCATCGCTAACGACCTGGGCATTTTCTATCTGCCGTATCAAAGGCATTTGGCGGGCGAGGGCTGGGACTTCGATTTTCCCATCATCCGCGAAAACGACAAGTGCATTAAGTGCATGCGCTGCATCAAGGTGTGCGAGAGCGTGCAGGGCCTGGGGATTTGGGACCTGACCAACCGCGCCACGCATACCGCCGTGGGTACCCGCGGGCGCGCGCCGATCGGCAAGACCGATTGCGTCGCGTGCGGCCAGTGCATTACGCATTGCCCGACGGGCGCACTGCGCGAGCGCGACGATACCGAGACCGTGTTTGACGCGCTCGCTAATCCCGACAAGATCGTGCTGGTGCAGATCGCGCCTGCCGTGCGTAGCGCCTGGGGCGAGGAGCTCGGTATTCCTCGCGAGGAGGCTACCGTCGAGCGCTTGGCCTGCGCGCTGCGCCGTGTGGGCTTTGAGTACGTGTTCGATACCGATTTCTCGGCCGACCTCACCATTATGGAGGAGGGCTCCGAGCTGCTCGAGCGCCTGGGCGCCGTTGTCAAGGGCGAGGGTGACAGCCGCGGCTGGCCCATGTTTACGAGCTGCTGCCCGGGCTGGGTGCGCTTTGTGAAGGCGCGCTATCCGGAGTTTGTCGACAGCCTGTCCACGTCCAAGTCGCCGCAGCAGATGTTCGGCGCTATTGCCAAGACCTACTACGCCAAGGTACTGGGCGTGGATCCCGAGCGCCTGTTCGTGGTGTCCGTGATGCCGTGCACGGCCAAGAAGGCCGAGTGCGCGCTGCCGAGCATGGTGGGCGAGGACGGCATGCCCGATGTGGACGTTGCGCTGACGGTGCGCGAGATGGTGCGCATGATTCGCGCGAGCCACGTGAGCGTGGACACGCTGGTCGAGGAGCCGCTCGATACGCCGCTGGGCTTTGGCACGGGCGCGGGCGTGATCTTTGGTGCCACGGGCGGCGTGATGGAGGCCGCCGTGCGCTCGGCCTATTACCTGGTGACGGGCAAGAACCCCGATGCGGATTTCTTTACCGACGTGCGTGGCCTGGATGGCTGGAAGGAAGCCGTCGCCGATATCGATGGCACTAAGGTGCATGTTGCCGTGGCGCACGGGTTGGGCAACGCCGCCCGCCTGCTCGACGCGATTCGCGACGGCCGTGTGAGCTATGACTTCGTTGAGGTTATGGCATGCCCGGGCGGCTGCGTCGGTGGCGGCGGTCAGCCCATCCACGACGGCTGCGAGCTGGCAGCCGAGCGCGGCCGGGTGCTGTGGGGCCTGGATGCCGCTGCGGGCATTCGCTTCTCGCACGAGAATCCCGATGTTCAGGCGTGCTACCGCGAGTTTTTGGGCGCGCCGCTTTCGCCGCTGGCCAAGGAGTTGCTGCATACCGACCATCACGCTTGGTCGATGCCCAACGAGGGGGCGTGCTAGCGATGCGCGCGTTTGATTTTGAGATGTCGCGCCGAGGGTTTGCCTCGGCGCTTGCCGCGGGCGCATTGTCGCTTGCGTTGGCTGGCTGCGGCGGTGGGGCTGCGGGGACGGGGTCTTCTACGGGCTCCGCCGCTGTCGGGTCTGCGGAGAGCGGCGCTGCCGTCGAGTCGGTCGAGGTGCACGTCGCCTCGCTCAAGGGGCCGACGTCGATCGGTCTGGTGCAGTTTATGGATCAAACGGCACATGGCGAGACGGACAACGAGTTTGACTTTGCGATCAGCGCCGCGGCCGACGAGATCGTGCCCAAGGTCATTCAGGGCGATGTCGATATCGCCCTGGTGCCCGCCAACGTGGCAAGCGTGCTCTATAACAAGACCGAGGGCGCGGTGCAGGCCATCGACATCAACACGCTTGGCGTGCTAAGTGTGGTGACGGGCGACGCGGGCGTCACGTCGTTTGGCGACTTGGCGGGCCGTACCGTCTACATGACGGGCAAGGGCACCACGCCCGAGTATGTGATGAACTACTTGCTGGAGCGCGCGGGCCTTGCTGGCCAGGTGACGCTTGAGTTTAAGAGCGAGCCCACCGAGGTGCTGTCAGCCCTGCTTGCCGACCCTGCTGCCGTGGGCGTGCTGCCGGAGCCGTTTAAGACGGCTGCCATCGTCAAGAGCGAGGGCAAGCTTTCGGCACCGCTGAGCCTTACCGATGTGTGGGACGATCTTGCGGGCGACACGGGCTCGCGCCTGGTGACGGGCGTGACCGTGGTTCGACGTGAGTTTGCCCAGGAGCATCCCGAGGCCGTGGCGGAGTTTTTGCGCTGCCATGCGGCAAGCGTTAAGGCCGTGAACACGGCGCCGGCGGACTGGGCTCAGGCCGTGGTCGATGCGGGCATCGTGGATAACGCCACGATTGCCGAAAAGGCGATTCCCGGGTGCATGCTCGTGTGCCAGACAGGGAAGGATATGAAGGCAGCGCTTGGCGGATATCTGCAGGTGCTCGCCGATATGGATGCAAGTGCCGTGGGCGGCAAGGTCCCGGCCGATGATTTTTACTACATGGAGTAGCCCGTGCGTGCGTTTGCTCGACAGATGACAGAGCGTATGAAGGCGGTGGCGGCAGCAGGTGCCGTCGCCGCCTTTTGGCTTGCCGTGTGGGTGCTGGTGGCGGCGTTGGTAGCGCAGCCGCTGATCTTGCCGGGGCCGGGTGCTGTTGCCTTGGCGCTGCTGCGCCTGGTGTGCGATGGCGG
>URBA01000275.1 GCA_900545905.1 uncultured Collinsella sp. | reverse complement strand
ACGAGATGCAGCGTAGTCTCGTGGGCTCGGAGATGTGTATAAGAGACAGCAAGAAGAGAGCGCGGACAAAGAAGCAGGTGCGGGCGACACGCCGTCGCCGACAAACAGCGTCCCAGCTTCTTTCGAAGCACCGAATGGGCCCGCTACCGATTCAAACGATCCCGAGCTCGCAGACAGTCTGGGGCTTGCTGATCCTCAAGAGATCGATGAAGGTAACTGCTGCGTGCTTGCCGCGCTCGACCACACAGAGGTCATCGACGCTGCGAACATCGAAGTTGCCGCCGCCAATCAGCCCGTCCGCAAGTCGGCCATCATCGCATTTCCTGAATCCATCGAAGTCGTCTTTTTGCCATCGGGCGAGGTCGTGGCCCCAACACTGCTCACCTTGTTGGGCGCCAAGAATACTAGAAACGAAATTAAAAAGGTCACGGTTGTCGACCCTGCAACGACCGCCAAGCTGCGTCTATACGCCGTTGCTCCAGACGGAGGCAAGACCTTGGAATTCGATGGCGACACACTCCTAGCCTGGCGACGTCTGGACATTATGCAAGACGTCTCGTACCAGATCGAGCTCGAAGGGTTTGATCGTGCCCGCGATGCCAATATCATCGCCGCGGCTATTGAATCCCCGCAGCGGCTTATGACACTGCGCTTTGAATACTATCCCTATGTCCCGACAACCACCTGAGGCTTAAATGCTGCGCATCATTCCTAACACCACTTATATAACGTATTAGATGAGTCGCGATGTGCCTCGCATTTCGTTCTGCTACGATTGCCACGTTGGCATCAATACAGGAGGGCTCATGCCGGGCTTGGGAACAATCATCAACGTTGTGCTTTTAGTTGCGGGCGGTCTTTTGGGATTAGCGGGTGGCCGCTTCATTACACCGCGCATCCAAGACACGCTCATGAAAGCATCGGGATTGTGCGTCCTGTTTATCGGCCTTGGCGGTACCATGCAAAAGATGCTCCTTATCGATGGGAAGGCGCTAGCGACCACCGGTACCACCATGCTCATCGTCTCATTTGCGCTCGGTTCGCTCATCGGCGAGGCCGCCAACTTGGAAGCCGCCATCGAGAACCTTGGCGAATGGCTCAAGCGCAAAACCGGCAGTGAGGGCGATAACGAGTTCACCAACGCTTTTGTCTCGACTTCACTCACTGTGTGTATCGGCGCCATGGCCATTGTGGGGTCAATCCAGGACGGCCTGCTCGGCGACTGGTCCACACTCGCCCTGAAGGGTGCACTGGACTGCATCATTGTCTGCACCATGACGGCCTCGCTCGGCCGCGGCTGCATCTTCTCGGCCCTGCCCGTCGCCGTGTTCCAGGGGACGATCACGTTGTTTGCCGGAGCGCTCTCCCCCATCATGACCACAGCAGCCCTCGACAGCCTATCGCTCGTGGGCTCTATGCTCATCTTCTGCGTCGGCGTCAACCTCATCCGTCCTCAGACCTTCCGCACGGCCAACATGCTGCCCGCCGTCGTCATAGCCGTCATCTACGCCCTCCTGTTCTAAATCTATCTACGTTGCGGCATTTCGAACATCTGTTTGATGCTGTGCTATGATATGAGGTCACCGAAGCTGCGTTAGGAGAGGAGAAGCGGTGGCCGACCAGGACATCAAGATGCTCATCGAGCGCATTATGGCCGAGGCCCGGACCCATCAGTCCGCCCGTTTCTCACATGAAGTCTACGCAGACGAGCCGATTCTCAAAACCGGTCGTCAGATGCAGAACTTCCTTCCCGACCAATACCGCAAGATGCGCGAGATATCGCGCTGGCAGGATGACCCCAAAGGCGGCGCGGGTCGCTGGCTTTCGGAAGCCGAGCTTTTCTACCGCCAAGGCCTGCTGATGGCCGACTTTGAGGACGACTGCCCCTACAACGGCACCTTTAAGTCGTACTTTCCCACCTACAATGCCATGAGCGATCGACAGTTGCGCGGCTACTTTACCTGGCGTGCCCAAGTGCGTCGCGGAACCGTCGAGGAAACGTCTACGTCCTTTGCCTTTCTGTATCTCTATGAGCTGATTTGCGGCATTGGCGTAGATGACCCGCTCGATGGTTTTAACAAGATCAAGGCCTTTTGGGATGTCTATCGCGCCTTCGAGCCCGGCATCGACCGGTTTGCACGCGTGTGGTTGCAGGACTACGCCGTGTTCCACGGGCTCGACCCCAAGCTGCTTCGTGACTCTAAAACCGTCATGTTCGATAACGCCCTTATCGAGCTGCGACGCGCGGCACGAGACCTTGTACCAGCACCGGCACCGTCCGGCCAGACCCCTAAGCGTCGCAAAACCCCCGAGCCCACGCTCCCCCTTCCGCCCGATGAGGTGCGCGAGGAGCGACTCATGGCCGCCATCAACGCCCTCTCCACGTACAACCTCAGTAACTCGCGGCTCATCCGCAGCCACCACCGCGATCTGCGCCACGTGGCGTGCGCCGTGTATGTCCGTATGGCGCGCTACTATGACACGCACCGAAAGACCGGCATCGTGGCGAGCTTATTTGGGGAGGAGACGGCTATGCCCTACACCATGTTTGCCTCGGCCGTATTCTTTGCGCCCGAGCGCCACGAGGACTGCGAATACCGCCTGGATCCCATCCATATCTACCGTTGCCAAAACGGCTTTTGGGAATGCATGCGTATCCACGGTAGTAGGCAAAAGAGCAGCAAGCTCGGTGAAATGATGCG
>URBA01000274.1 GCA_900545905.1 uncultured Collinsella sp. | reverse complement strand
CTTAATGTGCTTTCCGTCTTGCGCAGGACTGTAGAGCAGCAAACTCAACCCGCGCCAGCCGGCCCCGGAGACCCTCCCGGAGGGACCGAAAAATTTTTTCAAAAAAGTTGTTGCGCGCCGGACAGACTTCTGTGTATACTAATCCCCGCAGCGCACGCGAGCGGAAACAAACGCGAATGTCTGCCTGGGGAGTTAGCTCAGTTTGGTTAGAGCGCCGGCCTGTCACGTCGGAGGTCGCGGGTTCGAGCCCCGTACTTCCCGCCAACGCAATTAAAGCCACGTCTTCGGACGTGGCTTTTTGCGTTTGATAGGACTTTGATCCCATCGGCTCCTTTCGCCTAAAACCAAATCCTTCCAATTCCCGGACAAGCTCCGTTTGAGGCATGTACTCAAACAAGGCGTTTGTTGCGCAACACCAGTTCAACGAAGCAGGGGGTTAGGTTATACTCAATTGCACTGTGGGCCGTTTTTGATGCAAGAGGCTTCAAAAACGGCATTCAGCGGGCACCCGTTTTGCTATTTGGGCGTCCATACGGTCATTGACGTCTCGACGTAAGCTCGGCCCCGGAGCTCGTTCGAGCTGTTCCTATTCCTTGAAAGGGGAAAAATGGACATATCGAGGAAGACTGATTACGCCCTTCGCATGCTCGCGATGCTTGCCGAGGACCCGGAGCGTCTGCTTTCTGTTCGCACCGCCGCCGAAGAGGTCAATGTCCCGTATTCGTTTGCCCGTTCGATCCAGCATGGTTTGGTTCAGGCCGGTATTGTGGAGAGCCTGCGTGGCGTCCATGGCGGCATGCGTCTTAAGGTCAGCCCCGACGATGTCACCATCCGCCAGGTCGTTGAGGCCGTTCAGGGCCCCATGGTCATGAACGATTGCACCGCGCCCGATGGCGACTGTGCGCGCATGGGCACGTGCTGCTATCATCCCCTGTGGGCCGGAGCTCAAGCGCTGATGCGCGACTACCTCGATTCCGTTTCGCTGGGCGATATCGTCGCTCACCGCCAGTTCCCGGCCGTCGATTCCAAGTTCGCCGACCGCGATGCGTTTCCCGAGTACGCCACCTGTACGTGCGCTTGCCGGGAGGAATAGCGCCGCATAAGGAGCATAGCCATGATTCAGGACCCCTTTCGTTCGATGATTCGTTCGGAAGGGGTCCTGCGTTATCGCGACCTTCCGTGGCGCCGCACGCGCGACCCGTACATTATTTGGCTTTCCGAGGTTATGCTGCAGCAAACGCAGGTGCCGCGTGTGGAGACGCGTATGCCCGCGTGGCTCGATCGCTTTCCGACCGTGCAGGCGCTTGCCCAGGCCGCTCCTTCCGACGTTTTGGATGCCTGGCAGGGGATGGGCTACAACCGGCGTGCCCTGGCGCTTCACAGAGCCGCTCAGTGCGTTATGGAAGACTGGGGTGGGGAGTTTCCACGTGAGACGCGCGACTTGGTCGCCCTGCCTGGTATTGGCCCGGCGACGGCGCAGGGCATCCGGTCGTTTGCGTTCGATCTACCGGGTGTGTATCTGGAGACCAACGTGCGCACGGTCTTTCTGCATCATTTCTTTCCCGACGTGCCGGCCGTCCCCGATCGCGAGCTGGTGCCGCTGATTCAGGCCGCCTGTCCGGCGGCTCCCGGCGCGACGGCGGATGAGATTGCGCCCTTTGCCGTGCCTCAAGACGATGCCGACACACCGCGCGCATGGTATTACGCGCTGCTGGATTATGGCGCGTATCTTAAAAAGACGCTGCCCAATCCGTCCAGGCGGTCGGCGAGCTATAGCCGTCAGTCTAAGTTTGAGGGCTCGCGCCGTCAAAAGCGCGCCCATATTGTGCGCATGCTGCTGGCTGCGCGCGATGGGCGGCCGGCGGGCATCACACTCGCCGAGGCCGTGGCGGGCGTCAACGAAATGGAGGCGGCGGCAGGTCGCGAGCCGGTCGATCACGATCTTGTCGCAGACATTTTGGCCGACTTGGAGCGCGAGGGCTTTTGCCGCTCCGAGGGTGACCGATGGCTAAGCGTGTAGCCAACCCGAATCTGAAGAAGAGGATTGTAAGGTTTAAATTCTCGGCTTGAGGGCATCCTAAAGACAAGGCCGCTCGAAGCCTACGGGCGGCATGTTGAAGGGAAGTACACCTATGGATTTTGAGAACTCTCAAACCAAGAAGAACCTCGAGACCGCTTTTGCCGGTGAGTCCCAGGCGCATACCAAGTATCGCTACTACGCATCTAAGGCCAAGAAGGACGGCTACGTTCAGATCTCTAATATCTTTGCCGAGACGGCGGGGAACGAGTCCGAGCACGCCAAGCTGTGGTTTAAGTATCTGCATGACGGCACCGTTCCCGACACCCTGGACAACTTGCGTGATGCCGCTGCGGGCGAGAACTACGAGTGGACCACGATGTACGACGAGTTCGCCAAGACCGCCGAGGAGGAGGGCTTTACCGAGATCGCCGAGAAGTTCCGTGGCGTCGGTGCTGTCGAGAAGGCTCACGAGGAGCGCTACAACAAGCTTGTCGAGCGCATTGAGTCGGGCGAGGTGTTTGAGCGCGAGGGCGTGAAGGTGTGGAAGTGCCTGAACTGCGGGCACCTGCATGTGGGCGCCGAGGCGCCCGAGGTGTGCCCGGTTTGTAACCACCCGAAGGCGTACTTTGAGGAGCAGGTGGTGAACTACTAGCGCCGATACGAACGTGGACCTGTCTCTTATACACATCTGACGCTGCCGA
>URBA01000273.1 GCA_900545905.1 uncultured Collinsella sp. | reverse complement strand
ATGTATCAAAAGCGCGAAATGGCTGGATAGCGGCGAAAAAATCACGGTAAATGCAGATAATTCGTTTGCTGTAACGCCGTTCGAGTACGGCAGAAGTTATTCGGCAAGAGTTGCCGAAATTGAATTATAAGGAGCAAACAACAATGGCAGAAACAAGACTTATCGGAAGTTATCCCGTCATCGGCATCCGCCCTACAATCGACGGCAGACGGGGCAAAATAAAGGTGCGCGAATCGCTGGAAGATCAGACGATGAATATGGCGAAATCCGCGGCGAAACTTATCGAAGAAAATGTGCTGTGCGCCGTAGAGCAAGCCGAGCTTTCCACCGTCAGTGAAGTGCTCGAACGCATGATGAACGGCTTTGCGGTGCTGCTGCTCGATAACAGCGCGGCCGATGTCATGCGCGAAACCTACGCCGATATGCTCGTGGCGATTGATGACTTCGACACCGCCATGCTCAAGCCCGGCCTGGTCGCCCATGTGCAGGGCCGCCGCGTGCTCGCGCTCGATGGCTTTGAGGCGGCGCTGACCGACAAAGCGGCCAAGCAGCGCATGTGGGCCTACATCAAGCAGCTGACCCCGGCGGTCGCTCCACTGTAGCGGATCGGCACCGGCGAGCGATTGCCTGGCGGGCGAGGCGCGCCGCGAGATCGGCGCCGTACTTCTACATCACAGCGCGCAGCTCAAACCGATCGCCGTTAATGCGGAACTGGCAGTTGCCGTTCATGCGCTCCACGGCAAGTTTGATGCTCTTGGTTCCAAAGCCGTGGCCCGCATGCCGGGTCACGGGCATGCCGTCGACCATGCGCGGCGCGCGGTCAAACGTGTTGGAAACTAACAGCAACAGCTGGCCGTCCTCAAGTCGCAGGTCAAGGTCGACGAATCGCTTTCCTTGGGGTGCGGCGCTTGCGGCGGTGATAGCGTTTTCCAAGGCATTTGAGAGCACGCTAAACAGGTCGGCGTCACCTACGTGGACGGTTTCGGGTACGGCGGCGCGCAGGTTGGCGGTAATGCCGCTTCTATTGATATCTGAGCTGAATGACGAAAGCGCGATGTTTACGGTCTCGTTGGCGCAGAAGCGGCGTACGGCGGTGCGGTCGCCGGCTTCGCAGAGTTCGTCGATGCGTTTGAGCGCCTCGTCGGTGTGGCCCTCCTCAATTAAAGCCGCCAGGCCGCGTAGGAAGTGGCGCATATCGTGGCGAAGAATCGACAGCTCGCGCCCAGATTGACGCCAAGCCTCGAGCTCTTTGATGGCGGCGCTGTCGCGGGTTTCGAGCATCCAACGCTCTCGCTCGGCGGTTTCCTTTTCTTCGTATTCGCGCAGGTAAACGGCAAGAAACATAAGATAGAAGGCACAGAGCGCAAATGCCAAAAGCTCAACCGTCACCACCGAGCCCGAGTGGAACAGCGTGGTGTAGACGTTGGTGGCATAGTCAAAGACGTAATAGACGAGCGGCAGGATTAATAGGATGCCCAGCTCGGTGGGGCTTTTAATCGCCAGGCGGGGTCCAATGTCGCCGGCCCAATGCAGCAGGACGGCAAAGACGCCGAGCGTGGTCGCGATGCGCGCCAGATAGTACGCGATCTGCGAATCGGTTGCGGCAAAGGCGGCGATGCCCATCCAGTTGCTGAACTGACAGCTCAGATAGGCGCTGGTGACGCCCAATGCCGCGAGCAGCGGGCTCAGACGGTAGCGCGCACACAGGTAGACGGTAAGCGGCAGGTGCACGACGAGCGGATAGACCTGACGGGCAAAAAGCTCTCCGCCAACGACATTGGCGATCGAAAAGGCAGCGCCGGTTGCGGCTCCGACCCCCACCAACTCGAGTGCATGGCGTCGATTGATTTCGATACCGCATAGCGCCGCCGAAGCAAAGACGCCAAAGAGTAGCGTTGTGGCGTGGTGGATTGCCCAAAGGACCATTTCGACCGAGGAGATCATCAGCGCCTCCCGCCCTCGAAGCGCACCGCAAAGTAGGCGTCTTGGAACCCCTGCTTGCTGCTGCGCGACAGCGGAATGCACGCGCCGGAGCGCATGACGATGTCCGTGCGATCGAAGTGGTCGATGTTGCGCAAGTTGACCTGGTAGCTACGGTGGCATTTAAAGAAGGTGGCATTTTGCACCAAACGGTCCTCGACGCTGCGGAACGACTCGAGTGCCTCGATATCGCGTCCGTCGCGCAGGTGGAAGACCACGTGCTTGTTGCGCGCCTCGGCATATTCGATGTCGGACAGGCGCAGGGCGTGGTAGCCAAAGGACGTTTTGATCACGAGCTCGTCGGTTGCCGCCGGGCGCATGCTCGAAAGTTCGTCGAGTAACTGCGCCAGGCGTTCGTAAGTCACGGGCTTGAGCAGATAGTCGAAGGCGCGGACCTCGTAGGACTCCAGTGCAAACTCGGGCGACGAGGTGAGGAACACCAGGCGCACGGCGGTGTCGGCCTGGCGCAATTCGCGTGCGGTGTCCATGCCGTTGACGAGCGGCATGATCATGTCGAGCAGGATGATGTCGGCGCGCGACGCGGCATGGCGCGCCAGCAGGTCCTCGCCGCGCGTAACGAGCGCAACATCGACCGCCGTGCCCGTCTCGATCGACCAACGGTCGATCATCCGGTGCAGTCTATCTAGAAAAGCGACGTCATCGTCGCAGGCAATAATCTTGAGCATTCTGAGCCCCCTTAGTCTGTCTCTTATACACATCTGACGCTGCCGACGAAGCTAGA
>URBA01000272.1 GCA_900545905.1 uncultured Collinsella sp. | reverse complement strand
TAGTCTCGTGGGCTCGGAGATGTGTATAAGAGACAGACCATCCTGAGGGTTCTCGGTCTCATGTTGACAAGATGCCTGCGCCACAATTTGACACTCCGCATCTATTAACACACCCTTGGACGCACTCGTTCCTATGTCGATGCCAAGATAGTACGGCATGCCGCTCACTCCCCTCTCGCGGCACGGGCGGCAGCCATGAACCGCGCGACCCGTTCGACTTCGACAGGGGCGTCGAGCTTGCCGTCTCGCTTGAGGCAGGTGCCGACAAACGCGCCATCATAATGCGAAAACACGTCTGCAACGGTATTCTCGCGACATCCCGTTCCACATACCACCGGCACATCGCCAACACGGGCGCGTACCTCGTCGGCAAGTTCGCCCGAAGCGCCGCGCCCGGCAGCAGACCCACCAATAACAAGGGCGTCCGGCAGGCAGTTGAATACCAGCGAATCGGCAATATCGGGAGTCGATCGGTCGTTAAGATACACCTCGCCCTCGCTTGTGATGAAATGGAACATCTTTAGGTCATCCAGACGCAGGGCGGCGCGGCGGCGCATGGTGTGCGCAAAGTCACGATTGATCAGGCCAAGGTCGCCAGCCCAGGCACCGCAGAAATTGCAGCGCGTAAACTGCGCCTCGACGGCGGCGCACAGCTCAATCGTGGCATCGCCGTCATAAATAGCCTCTGCACCCCAAGGGGTCGAGAAATCTGCGGCAAGAGCTCCGATGACATGCCCCATAGCGGCAAGGGTCACTGCCGACACATGCTGCTCGTAGGGCATCGATAGCTCATTGGTGATCAGAATGCCGTCCACGCCACCCGACTGCAGCGCTTCGAGATCGCGCTTGGCGGCATCGATCACGCGCGAAACGCTGCCGCCCGGATAATACAGAGGATCGCCAGGCAGCGGCTGCAGATGCAGCATGCCAATTACCGGTTTCTCGGTCCCAAACATCGAAGCCATAAACGACATGGTCAATCTCCTTTAGCTCGCCGACTCACAGACATCAACTGCTACTCGCCCAGCACCTCAACGAACACTTTTCGCTTCTGAGGTCCATCGAACTCCGCAAGGTAGATGTTCTGGGCCCCGCCACATACAATGTGGCCGTCTTGAACGGGGAAGAAGCAGCTATTGCCGCAAATCATGCTCTTGATATGACCACAGGAGTTATTGCCCGTGGCACCATAGCTCGGCAAGAAATGAGCATGCGCATAGGGGGCATCGGGCGGGGCAATGCGATCGAGCGTCTCCATGAGATCGGTCTCCACGCACGGAAGCCCCTCGTTCACCACGATGCCGCAAGTCGTATGCGACAAAATAATCGCTGCCAGTCCATCGGTCACCGCACTACGCTCGATGGCGGCATGCACATCTTCTGTGATATCGATGAACTGGTCGGGCGCCGTCGATAGATAGCTCAATGTCTCGAGTGTCACCATGTCACTCATCACCTTTCAGAAAACGCAGCGCCGTACCGGAATACAGATTCTCCCGCGCCTCATCGCGCATGGGCACAGTATCAAGCGCCCGCTTGAGCTTGAAGGCGCGGAAGCGTGGCGTATTGCTGGCAAACATCACCTGATGAGACAGGGCACGCTCATACCACAGCGGTCCCATATCGACGGTGAAGAGCCGCTGCATCATTTCTTCGGGCGAATCGATATAGGTAATAGAGGCGTCCGTATAGCAATTGGGATACTTGAGCAGCATAGCCACGGTCTCGCGCACCCAGGGCCATCCAAAGTGCGTCAGGTTAAAGCGCACATCCGGATGCGTTGCGATGGTGTGCTCAAACGCAAGCGGGTGGCTTCGCGAAAGCTCCGCACCCGGCTCCCAGGACATACCGGCATGGAAAACCACCGGCTTGTTGTAGCGCTCACAGAGCTTGTAGAGCGGCTCGGCCACGGCATCATCGGGCGCAAAACCTTGCTTTGCCGGATGCAGGCAGAGCCCCTTGGCCCCCAGCTCGGTAAAGGCACGCTCCAGCTCATCGGCGGCGCCACTCACTTGCGGGTCCACGCTCGCGAATCCCCATAGGCGATCGGGGTGCGCGGCAACAAGCGCGGCAACCTGGTCGTTGGTGCCAAAGTGCCCGCCGCACGCCGTGGTCACATCGAGCGGCATGAGCACGCTTTTCCGCACATCGCAGACATCCATTTCGGCCACGAGCTCATCCCAGTCCATGGGGCCCATGTGCCCCATGCCAAACTCACGCTCCCAAAAACCAAAGCCGTCTGGCTCGTCGCCTGGCGTATAGATCTCGCCGTAGAGCATGGGCTGGACCAGCATATCGATTACCATCTTGCACTCCTTTCCAGGCTTTTATTCCTAGTACGGTTCGAACGACCCAATGACTCGGGACGAAAGCTCGGCACCGGCATGCATGCACGCCGGCACGTCAAGCCCATCCAGTACACCCTTGGTGAATCCGGCGATATACGAGTCGCCGGCGCCCACGGTATTGACAACCTTCTCGGCCGGCACGATCCCACATTCATAGAAGCGCTCACCGTCATAGGCGATGCTTCCCTTCTCGCCAAGTGTGGCGACTGCCACGCGCGGGCCCAGCTCCTGCACATGGCGCACCCAGTCGCGCAGCTCCGCGCTATCCTCCTCAAACGACATAAAGGCATAGTCAACGTAAGGAAAATGGTTCTCACAGGCGTATTCGGGATCTTGACTGAACACCGAAAAGTCCATGACGACGGTCCTGCCTGCCTCGTGCC
>URBA01000271.1 GCA_900545905.1 uncultured Collinsella sp. | reverse complement strand
CGGCATACGAGATGCAGCGTAGTCTCTGGGCTCGGAGATGTGTATAAGAGACAGCTGCCGGTGGGCTCGACCGTCATGGCAATCGACGTTGCCGTTTGTGCGGCATCGGCCCCGGTCTTCTCGCTCGAAAATGCTCTGTATGCAGGACTATCGATGGTGATCAGCGGCTATGTGATCGATGCCGTGGTTGATGGCGGCAATAAGCGTCGTATGGTGCTCATCATCTCGGACAATTTCCCCGATATCGCGGCCGACATCATGTATGGTCTGGGACGCGGCTGCACCAAGTTTAGGGCGACCGGTATGTATTCGGGCATCGAGAAGCCGGTGATCATGGTGATCGTTAGCCGTCGAGAGCTCAACACCCTTAAAACGATCGTGCGCGAACGCGATCCTCACGCCATTGTGACGGTCGCCGACGTTACGGAAGCCTTCGGTGAGGGATTCAAGGATATTAACGCGTAGGGCCGGCTTCGTTCCATCCAAAAGACGTTCACATTGATAAACCGTTTCATCTGCGGTTCTGCCTGCTAAATTGTTCAAATACTGATAAAAAACTCTGGTAAAGCTATCAGTTTCCAGCATAATGAATGACGTACGTGCATTGCGGCTGTGTTGGGATTACCTTCGGTGCCGTGCGCATCTTGTCTTAAGAGGATGAAAGGAAGGCACAATGAGCGACGAAGAGCTCAAAAAGGTTGCCAACGAGGTAAGGAAGGGCATCGTCACCGGCGTGCACGCTGCCAAGTCTGGCCATCCGGGCGGTTCGCTCGGCGCTGCCGACATCATGACCTATCTGTACTTTGAGGAAATGAACGTCGACCCGGCCGATCCCCGCAAGGCCGATCGCGACCGCTTTGTGCTCTCCAAGGGCCATTGCGCTCCGGGCCTGTACGCCGTGCTCGCCGAGCGCGGGTTCTTCCCCAAGGAGGACCTCGAGACGCTGCGCCATATTGGCAGCCACCTGCAGGGTCACCCCAACATGAACGACACTCCGGGCGTTGACATGTCCACCGGCTCGCTCGGCCAGGGCATCTCCGCTGCCGTGGGCATGGCCGTTGCCGCTAAGCACTGGGGCGATACTTACCGCACGTACGCCCTGCTGGGCGATGGCGAGAGCGAGGAGGGCCAGGTCTGGGAGGCCGCCATGTTTGCCGGCAACCAGCAGCTCGACAACCTCTGCGTGATCGTCGACCACAACGGCCTGCAGATCGACGGCCCCGTCGAGGAGGTCAACGACCCCATGCCGCTCGCCGACAAGTTCCGCGCCTTTAAGTTCCACGTGGTGGAGCTTGCCGACGGCAACGATTTCGATCAGATCCGCGCCGCCTTTGCCGAGGCCCGCGCCACCAAGGGTCAGCCGACCGCCATCATCGCCGAGACCATGAAGGGCAAGGGCGTTTCCTTTATGGAGAACCAGGTGGGTTGGCACGGTAAGGCCCCCAACGATGAACAGTTTGAGCAGGCCATGGCAGAGCTCACGGCCGCCGGAGAGGAGCTCTAGGATGGCAGACGTCAAAAAAATCGCCACGCGCGTAAGCTACGGCGAGGCCCTCGTCGAGCTCGCCAACGAGCACGATGACTTTGTGGTCCTCGACGCTGACCTGGCCGCCGCCACGCAGACCGGCAAGTTCAAGGCCGCCTGCCCCGATCGTTTCTTCGATGTGGGCATTGCCGAGAGCAACCTGATGGGCGTCGCCGCCGGTATCGCAACCACCGGTCGCGTTGCCTTCGCGAGCACCTTTGCCATGTTTGCCGCCGGCCGTGCCTTTGAGCAGGTCCGCAACTCCATCGGCTACCCGCACCTCAATGTTAAGATCGGCGCCACGCACGCCGGCATCTCGGTGGGCGAGGACGGCGCTACTCACCAGTGCTGCGAGGATATCGCCCTGATGCGCGTCATCCCCGGCATGACCGTGATCGTTCCCGCCGACGACGTCGAGGCTCGTGCCGTGACGCGTGCCGCCTACGAGTGCGACGGCCCCGTCTACATGCGCTTTGCCCGCCTGGCCTCGCCGGTCATCAACGACCCCGAGACCTACAAGTTCGAGGTTGGCAAGGGCATCATCATGCGCGAGGGTGCCGACGTCACCATCATCGCCTGCGGCCTGATGGTCGGCGAGGCCCTCGAGGCTGCCGAGCAGCTCGCTGCCGAGGGCATCGACGCCGAGGTCATCAACATGCACACCATCAAGCCCATCGATGCCGACCTGATCGTCAAGAGCGCCACCAAGACCGGCCACGTCGTGACCGTCGAGGAGCACTCCGTGATCGGCGGCCTGGGCAGCGCCGTCGCCGATGTCCTGTGCGAGCAGTGCCCGACGCCGCTCAAGAAGATTGGCGTCAACGACACCTTCGGCGAGTCCGGCCCGGGCGCCGAGCTCCTGCACAAGTACGGCCTGGACGCCGCCAACATCGTGGCAACCACCAAGGAGTTCTTGGCCTAAGGCAAGACGAGGCAAAGTATCGCGTCGACAACCGCAAACAAGCCAGAACAGGGGCGTCCTCAAAGAGGGCGCCCCTGTTTATGCTGAATTTAAATTAGAGTCCTGCCAAGCAAAGATCCCATGGGGAAACGGGCCCATCCCAACAAAGTGCAATTCAGACCCTTCCAACTTTGTATGCGCAGCATCTCAAGTTGGTGCGTCGGCCCCATAGTAGCCGCAGGCCGGGCGCAGGGTTACCTCTGTCTCTTATACACATCTCCGACCCACGAGACTACGCTGCATCTC
>URBA01000270.1 GCA_900545905.1 uncultured Collinsella sp. | reverse complement strand
TGTGTATAAGAGACAGTCAGGTAGCAATCGGCGTCGATATCGCGAAACATCTGGCGGCACACGTTGCCCTTTCCCTGACGGGGCTCAAAGCGGACTGTGGCGCCGTGCTCGGTGGCAATGCGTGAGGTATCGTCCGACGAGTTGTTGTCATAGACATAGACCGTCGCCTGCGGAAGCTCGCGGTGAAAGTCGTCGATGACTTTGCCGATCGTGAGCGCTTCGTTGTAGCAAGGGATGATGACGGCGATGGATTCAGAATTCACTTAATGCTCCTTATACATTCAATCCTAGAAAGTATAGCCGTTTGGGCCTGGCATCCTAAGATGTGGGTTAGTTCTCCAGTTTTGTTGTGCGAATCGTTTGCAGGGCCGTCGGGTCTATACTGTTCGTTTGTCAACGATTACGAGTAAAGGAGTTGCATCCGTGTCGGATCAGACAAAGCAACAAGAAACTCGCAGTCTGCCTGCGACGTTTGCTAAAAACGAGTTTGAGAAGGACGCGTTTATCCTTCGTCAGCTGGTTACCAAGGATTTTAAGATTAAGTATCGTCGCAGCGTGTTAGGCGTTGCGTGGTCGGTACTCAACCCGCTGCTGATGATGATCGTCATGGCCATCGTGTTCTCGACGATTTTTGCCCAAGGTCGCAACGGCTCCATTACGCCCGAGATGTACCCGCTGTACTTGATTGTGGGTAACGTTACCTTTGCCGTCATGTCCGAGTCTACGAACCAGGCGCTGACGTCGATCGTGGGCGCAGCTCCGCTTCTTAAGAAGGTTAAGGTGCACCGTTGGGTCTTCCCGGTACAGAAGGTGCTCTTCTCGCTGGTCAACTTTGCCTTCTCGCTGGTCGCCGTCGCCATCGTCATGCTGTGGTTCCGCGTTATGCCTTCTTGGCACCTGATTCTGTTGCCGGTTTGCCTGCTGCTGCTTATGTGCTTCTGCATGGGCCTGGGCATGATGCTCTCTGCCCTTACGGTCTTCTTCCGCGACGTTATGCATCTGTGGAGCGTCGTCATTACGGCGTGGACTTACATTACGCCCATCTTCTGGACGACTGACTATATTGCGCAAATGCCGCATCTCGTGCGTATCTTGATGTATGCGAACCCCATGTTCAACTACCTGCAGTTTATGCGCGATATCTTCCTGTTCCAGACTACGCCCTCGCTTATGACGTTTGGTATGTGCGTCGCTTGGGCGGTTCTTGCGCTTATTATTGGCTATACCGTGTTCCATAAGTCCGAGCGCAAATTTATCCTCTACATCTAAGGAGTGCTGTGATGACTGAATCTGTTGTTGATTACAGCGAGCAGCCTCTGGCTGTCGAGGTCGACGACGTCACCATGATCTTTAACATGGCGTCCGAGTCGCTGACCAACCTCAAGGAGTATTTCATTAAGCTTGCCAAGCACGAGCTGTTCTTTGAGGAGTTTAGGGCGCTTAAGCACATCTCGTTCGATATTCATCGCGGCGAAGTTGTCGGTCTGGTTGGCACCAATGGCTCCGGTAAGTCTACGATGCTCAAGATTATCGCTGGCGTGCTTGAGCCTAGCGAGGGCAGCGTTAAGGTGCATGGCAACATCGCACCGCTGATTGAGCTTGGCGCTGGCTTTGACCCTGAGCTGACGGCGCGCGAGAACATTTACCTGAACGGTGCGCTGCTCGGCTATACCAAGGAGTTCATCGACGCCAACTTTGACGGCATTATCGAGTTCGCTGAGCTGCAGAACTTTGTCGATATGCCGCTTAAGAACTTCTCTTCGGGCATGGTTGCGCGTATCGCCTTTGCAATCGCGACGATTACCGAGCCCGATATTCTGATCGTTGACGAGACGCTGTCCGTCGGTGACGTGTTCTTCCAGCAAAAGTGTGAGGCCCGCATCCAGCACTTTATCCAGAGCGGCGACGTGACGGTTCTGTTCGTTTCGCACTCCATGGAGCAGGTCGAGCGCATCTGCCAGCGCGCCGTTTGGATTGAGAAGGGCGACCTTCGCATGGACGGCCCGGTTGATGAGGTCTGCAAGGCGTACCGCGAGCAGTTCAACTAGGTTATAATTACTTGCGCCTGACAGGCTTGTGCTTGCTTGGGCGTGCGGTTATTTGCTCCATTAGCTCAGTTGGATAGAGCAGGGGACTTCTAATCCCAAGGTCGACGGTTCGAATCCGCCATGGAGCACCATCGTTTATTAAGCCCAGACCGCTTGGTGGTCTGGGCTTTTTTCATCTTGTGTGTTGCTGGAGCCGAGCGCGAGCAAGCCGCTGCTGTTTGTTGGGGTTGGCATTTTACTTTTCGAGATGCTCTTTCAGCAGCTCCAACGCGTGGGCGTAGCCCTTCAGGCCCTCTCCGGTGATGGTGGCGAAGCAGGCCAGACGGGCGTAGCTCACCTGGCGGAAGTCTTCGCGGGTCTCGACTGCGCTAATGTGGACCTCCACAGCCGGGATGGCGACGGCTTTGAGCGCGTCCAGGATGGCCACGCTTGTGTGCGTGTAGGCGGCCGGGTTGATGACGATGCCGTCGACCTTTCCGTAAGCCTCCTGGATCTTGTCGACGATGCTGCCCTCGTGGTTGGACTGGAAGACCTCGACCTCGTCAAACCCCTGCGCGGCCCCTGCTTCCTGGCAGATCTGCACTAAGCGGTCGTAGTTGTCGCTGCCGTAGATGCCTGGCTCGCGAATGCCGAGCATGTTGAGGTTGGGGCCGTTAACTGTCTCTTAT
This sequence comes from uncultured Collinsella sp., assembly GCA_900545905.1. Lineage (GTDB taxonomy): Bacteria > Actinomycetota > Coriobacteriia > Coriobacteriales > Coriobacteriaceae > Collinsella. Next base: position 28 of record URBA01000270.1, on the reverse strand, counting down.
ACACATCTGACGCTGCCGACGAAGCTAG
>URBA01000269.1 GCA_900545905.1 uncultured Collinsella sp. | reverse complement strand
ATTGACCTTCTGGTCATGCCGCCGAAGTTGAAAGGCAGATTGCCGCTCTGGCGGGTTTGCAGCGTCGAGCCGTTACGCGGTTTGGTAAAACCGCGTAGCTAAATACGTTCCGCGATCTCGTGGATGAGGTAGTCGGTCTTTTCCCAGCCCAGGCACGGGTCGGTGATCGACTTGCCAAAGACGCCGCCGTCGACCGGCTGGTTGCCGTCCTCCAGGTAGGACTCGATCATAAAGCCCTTGACCAGCTTGGAGATGGATTCGTTGCGGCGGCAGCTGTCGAGCACCTCCTTGCAAATGCGATACTGCTCCAGCGGACGCTTGCCCGAGTTGTCATGGTTGCAGTCGATGACCGCTGCCGGATTGGCATAGCCGGCATGCTCGGTATAGCGTTCGGCCAAGCGTTCCAGGTGTTCGTAGTGGTAGTTGGGGTAGGTGCGCCCATCGAGACCGATGTAGCCACGCATAACGGCGTGCGCGAGCGGATTGCCGTCGCACTCGACCTCCCAGTTGCGGAAGATGAAGCTCTGGTGCGCCTGGGCGGCGTAAATGGAGTTGAGCATAACGGTGGTAGAGCCGGCAGTGGGATTCTTCATGCCGACGGGTACCGAAATGCCGCTCGACACCAGGCGATGCTCTTGGTTCTCGACCGAGCGTGCGCCCACGGCAACATAGCTCAGCAGGTCAACGAGGTATTGGTAGTTGGACGGGTAGAGCATCTCATCGGCGGTAAAGAAGCCGGTCTCCTCGATGACGCGCAGGTGCATGTGGCGAATGGCCTTGACGCCCTCGAGCAGGTCGTCGGGAGCCTCGGGGTTGGGGTTGTGCAGAAGACCCTTGTAGCCGGTGCCCTTGGTGCGCGGCTTATTGGTGTAGACGCGCGGAATGATGATGAGCTTGTCCTTGACCTCCTCGGCGGTCTTGGCCAGTCGGTTCATGTACTCAAGCACCGAATCCTCGCGGTCGGCAGAGCACGGGCCGATGATGAGCACCTTGCGTGCGTCCTCGCCGGTAAAGACTTTGGCGACCTCGGCGTCAAATGCCTGCTTTTTGGCGGTAAGCTCGGCAGAAAGCGGCATTTCCTCGCGGATCTCCATGGGGATCGGCAGCCTGCGTTTGAAATCCATGGCCATAGGGGCCTCCTCAATCTATAGAGAGAGCAAAAAGCGTATTGTCGAGTGCTCGGCATTATCCGCTGTCGCACGCTAAAGTGCAAGCACAGCCTACTAAAAAGGGAATGAATCGACACAAGGGCCCGCTCACCACGAGAGTGGATAATCTCCCGTTTTTGGCCCATGTTCGCGCTCAAAGTGGGAGATTATCCACTCTCGTCGGGCAAGCGTCCGAAAATCCTCACTCGTGACCCCTTTTCCTCCGTCCCCGAGGGATCGGGGCTCGCCTGCCGAATGATTGATGCGGCCGCCCTGCGTCCATGTCACACTCAGAGGTGGCCTGACCCAACTTGGAAGGAGCCTTCATGAGCCTTGACAACGTAACCCCGCGCGCCGCCACGCTCGACGACCTGACCGGCATCGCCGCCATCTACAACCAGCTGTGGTGCAACACGCTGCGCAACCGCGGCGACGTCGAAGCTGCCGATTTCTGCGCGCACTTTAACATCGCTATGCAGCTGCAACGCTCACCTATCGCGCTTGTCGCCGAGGCCGAGGGCCGCATTATCGCCGCCTGCTGCATCGGCATCTTCGAGGACGGCAAGCCGCGCACCAACCCCACGTGGGAGTCCTGCTACAACGAGATGCTCGCCCAGGCAACCGAAATGGCAAAGGCTGCCGACGCCAAGCTCGAGGGCTCGCTCTTCGGCGACAGTCGCGAAAAGGCCACGGCGGATCGCTTTGCCGCCACAGGCAACGAGTATGCCCAGGGCCAGCTCAACCTGATCATCATCGTGCCCGAGTGGCAGGGCAAGGGGCTCGGCCGCGCGCTTATCGACCTTGCGCGCGCCGAGCTCGCCAAGGCAGGCTGCACCAAGTTCTTCCTGATGAGCGACTGCAACTCCGACTGGCAGTTCTACGAGCACCTCAACATGAAGCGCATCCTGGAGGATCACAGTCAAGACACCGGCGACGGTTTTATCGTCTACATGTACGGAGGCGACACGCAGGGCTAACCCGCTAAGCAAGTACCAAAACCACCACAAAAGGCGCCCATCCCCCTTGTGGTGACAGGTTTTATCTGGGCGAACGTTAAGACCGCCGCGGGGGAGCTGCTTTCCCTCGCGGCGGTTTACTAACCGTGAAAACCAAGTGAGTAGGCTTTTGGCGGGATCCCGAGCACACCCCAAAACGCCGCAGCTCTGGCCTGCGGTTTTACCGAGCGTTTGTCGCGATGTGCTCGGCAGATCCCAAAAAGTCTACTCACTTGCATCCGAGACGCACCAGGCAGGCAAAAAACCGCCGCGAAAGGGGCCCGTCCCCCTTCGCGGCGGTTGTTCATCGCGGTTTTGCGACGGTTTTGCGGTGGTTTTGCCCGCCTGCTACTCGCTGTAGCGAGTGGCGATGGCAACTCGCACCATGCCGGCGCTCATGAGGTACGTTGCCATAGGCTGTAGTAGCGCATGTCATAATCCTACAGCAGCATTCGCCATAATCTGACAGTAGAGTTTTCCACAATCTATAAGTAGCCCAGGTCGGGACCCTATTTAACAAACCAAATTCTCGCCCAACGCCATTTCATCTCCTGGTGACCGGTTCATTTTGGCAGGTTTCATCTGGGCAAACGCCGAAACCACCACAAAGGTGCCTGTGAACTGCCTCCCATTTCTTGGACATCGGGAAAT
>URBA01000268.1 GCA_900545905.1 uncultured Collinsella sp. | reverse complement strand
CGATGGCGTCGACCTGATCTATGCCATCGCTACGCCCGCCGCGCAGGCCGCCGCCGGTGCCACCGCCGATATCCCCATCGTGGGCTGCGCCATCACCGACTACGCCGCCTCGGGCCTGGTCCAGGACAACGATAAGCCCGGCACCAACGTCACTGGCGCCTCCGACCTCACCCCGGTCGCCGAGCAGCTCGAGATGATGCAGAAGGTCCTGCCCGACGTTAAAAAGGTCGGCTTGCTCTACTGCACCGCCGAGTCCAACTCCGACGTCCAGATCAAGGCCGCCAAGAAGGAACTCGACAAGCTGGGCCTGGACTACACCGACTTTACCGTCTCGAGCTCCAACGAGATCCAGTCCGTCGTCGAATCTGCCGTGGGCAAGGTCGACGCGCTGTACTCCCCCACCGACAACACCATCGCCGCGGGCGCCTCGCAGGTGGGCCAGATCTGCAAGGAGAACAAGCTTCCCTACGTGACCGGCGAGGAGGGTATGTGCATGGCTGGCGGCCTGTTCACCCTCTCCATCAACTATAAGGACCTGGGCTACGCCGCGGGCGAGATGGCCGTTAAGATCCTGAAGGGCGAGGCCAAGCCCGAGGATATGCCGATCAAGCACCTCTCGAGCAAGGACCTGGTCGTCGTCAAGAACGACGAGATGGCCGAGGCCCTAGGCATCGACCTTTCCGCTCTGGACGAGTAGCGCCATGCGCGGTAACGCGTCTAGGGCCCGCACGCGCGCCACAGCCGCGTTATTCAATATCTGAGTCCTTGGGGCGAACGCTAAAGACCGGCGTTCGCCCTGCTTGTTTCGGATGAGACAAAACATCCGTCCGCAGCTCTTTTATGCATTGGTACCGCTATTATGGAAAATCACGTGTCCACCCTATCCTAGGAGGTATGAAGCATGCTCATTGCATTGCAGGGCGCCGTTTCGCAGGGCGTCCTCTGGGGCATTATGGTGCTTGGCGTGTTTATCACGTTCCGCCTGCTCGACATCCCCGATATGACCTGCGACGGCAGCTTTGCCCTCGGCGGCTGTGTCTGCGCCGTGCTCATCGTCAACAATAACGTCGACCCCTTGCTCGCCGTGCTGGCCGGCATGTGCGCCGGCGCCATCGCGGGCGCCGTCACGGGCATCTTGACCACCGTCTTTGAGATTCCCGCAATCCTCGCCGGAATCCTTACGCAGATCAGTCTGTGGTCCATCAACCTGCGCATCATGGGCAAGTCCAACACGCCCATCCTTGCCAAGGGCACTATCTTCTCATCCGTCAGCAACATGACGGGCCTGCCGCAGTCCACTGTTGCCATTATCCTAGGCATCGTGCTGGCCGTGGCCATCGTCGCCATCCTGTACTGGTTCTTTGGCACCGAGATCGGCTCGGCACTGCGTGCCACCGGCAACAACGAGTACATGATCCGCGCCCTGGGCGTTAACACCAACACCACCAAAATGATCGCCCTCGTGCTCTCCAACGCCCTCATTGGCCTTTCGGGTGCGCTCATCTGCCAGAGCCAGAAGTATGCCGACATTGGCATGGGCACCGGCGCCATCGTTATCGGTCTTGCCGCCATCGTCATCGGCGAGGTGCTCGGCCGCCTGCTGCCCGGCGGTCTCACGCAGTTCTCCGTCCGTCTGGCCTCCGCCGTCTTTGGCTCCGTGGTGTACTTCCTCATCCGCGCCATCGTGCTGCAGCTGGGCATGGACGCCAACGACATGAAACTGCTCTCTGCTGTGATTGTCGCCGTGGCCCTGTGCGTGCCCGTGGTTTGGGAGCGCTATAAGCTCCGCAGCTCCTACACGAAGGGAGATGAGGCAGATGCTTAAGCTCTCGCACGTCAAGAAGACCTTTAACAAGGGCACCGTCACCGAGAAGCGCGCGCTCACCGGCGTCGACCTTACCCTCAACGACGGCGACTTTGTAACTGTGATCGGCGGCAACGGCGCCGGCAAATCCACGCTGCTCAACATGATTGCCGGCGTATATCCGCTCGATTCGGGCGTTATCGAGCTCGACGGCACCGACATCTCGCGCCTGAGCGAGTCGCAGCGCGCCAAGTACCTGGGCCGTGTGTTCCAGGACCCCATGCGCGGCACCGCAGCCGACATGCAGATTGCCGAGAACTTGGCCCTCGCCAAGCGTCGCGGCCAGCGTCGCGGCCTTTCGTGGGGCGTCACCAAGGCCGAGAAGGACGAGTACGTTGAGTTGCTCAAGCGCCTGGACCTTGGCCTGGACACGCGCCTCAACGCCAAGGTCGGCCTGCTTTCGGGTGGCCAGCGCCAGGCACTCACGCTGCTCATGGCCACGCTCACCAAGCCGCGCTTGCTGCTGCTCGACGAGCACACCGCGGCACTCGACCCCAAGACCGCCTCTAAGGTGCTCAATCTGACCGAGGAGATTGTCGACGAGAACCACCTGACCACGCTCATGGTCACGCACAACATGAATGACGCCATCCGTCTGGGCAATCGCCTGATCATGATGCACGAGGGCCACGTTATCTACGACGTGGCGGGCGACGAGAAGAAGTCGCTCACCGTCGCCGACCTGCTGCAGAAGTTCGAGGAGGTCTCGGGCGGCGAGCTCGCCAACGACCGCATGCTGCTGAGCTAAAACCTGCCAAAAAGGGACAGGTTTATTTTGGCAGGTTTTATCTGCGCAAACGTCAAAACCGCCGCTAAGGGACAGGCGCCCTTGCGGCGGTTTTCGCATATTATGTCGATAATCCGATATTCAACCAGACATTCTGGCTAAGGACTAAGGAAACTGCCATGAAAAGACTCCCCCGCCTTGCGTT
>URBA01000267.1 GCA_900545905.1 uncultured Collinsella sp. | reverse complement strand
ACGAGATGCAGCGTAGTCTCGTGGGCTCGGAGATGTGTATAAGAGACAGACCGTGGAGGCCGCCGGCGAGCAAGCCGATATCCTGCACCCCGGCGTGCCGTACAAGCTGCGCGTTGCCATCGAGCGCGAAGCTCGCGCCATGAGCGGCTACCGTTACGGCCGCGACCTGGCCAACGAGTTTATGGATACGCTCGAGGGCGCGCCCAAGGGCGATATTCGCGGTGCCATGGCGCTGCTCATCGACAAGCAAGATGATCCTCGCCGTGTTGAGGTCTACTCGGCGCTGCAGGATCTGGTGCTGGCCGGAGGTCGCTAGATGGAGCTCACGGACCGCTCTGGTTACTTTGCGGGCCCCGGCATGCTCGGCGGCTCCTTTGGCGATGCCTCGCGCGCAAGCGACGAGGCTGCCGAAGGCGTCGCCGACCCCTGCCTGGGCCACGCGCCCGACCAGGTGGTCTTCTACGAGCTCACGCGTAAGTTTGTGGAGACCGAGGAAGACGTTCCCCAGGAGGCCTGCGACGTGCTGTACTACACGCTCGCCGTGGGCCACCACACCGGCGTGCTCGACTGTTTTGAGCCGCGCCTGTCGGTGTCGGTGGATGTGTTCTATTCGCTCGTCGACGCGCTGCCGGAGGGGGAGGCCAAGACCAAGTTCGAGGCCATCCGCTCCTTTGGCGAGTGCCAGCTCGACAAGGCGGCGGTGCCGTCGCTGCTCGAGGCCTGCGATGCGCTGCTCGACGAGCGCGGTTTTCGCGGTTCTGCCAAGGCCGGCATCTCGGTGTTCGACGACGACTTTGGCCTGCATGCCCAGCAGGTCGCGTTTCTGATGAAGTTTCGCGATCTGGTTGAGCGCGTGCGCGATGTGTCGGGCGTGTATCTGACGGGAAGGTTGCAGTAATGGGTCACGTTGTGGATGGTCGCGTGAACGGCGCCCCGTTTGCGGGTATCGTGCTCACGGCGGGAAGCGTGCTGCGTGCCGACGATGCCGCCGGCCCCGTGCTCTCCAAAAAGATGGAGGACACGCCCATCGCCGGTTGGTACACCATCGACGGTGGGCAAACGCCCGAGGACGACATCATCGAGGTCAAGCGCGAGCGTCCGCCGCGTTTGGTTTTGGTCGATGCCGCCGACATGGCGCTGCCCGTCGGGTCCATCCGCTTGCTCGACAAACGTGACGTGGCCCGCAAGTCGATGTTCACCACGCATTCGCTTCCCTTGTCGATTCTGATCGAAGAGATTGAGCAATCGTGCGAAGATATCGTCTTCATAGGGATTCAGCCGGGCGATACGGAGTTCTACAACCCCATGTCCCCGGAGGTCTTTGACGCCGTCGACGCCGTGTACGACGCCGTGGCCGCCAACGACTTTTCCCACTTTGTCCGCTTGGGGCAGGAGCTATAGCAGCGCTTGCCTCTGCTGAATAGGAAAGAAGTGATTGACATGGCAGATTCCAAGGCAGAATATCCCGCTCCCGATTGCCTGGCGCCCGCCGCGATCGAGGCCAAGACCGAGACCGCCGGCGTGACCAAGGCTAACCTGCCGGTCGCTAAGGCCTTTCTGTTGGCAATGTTCGCCGGCGCGTTTATCGCCTTCGGCGGCCTGTTCTTTACGGTGTTTTTGAGCGACAGCACGCTGGGCTGGGGTGCCCAGCGCGTCGTGGGCGGCCTGTGCTTTTGCCTGGGCCTGGTGCTGGTGCTGGTGTGCGGCGCCGAGCTGTTTACCGGCAATTCGCTTATGGTCTGCGCGCTCAAGAGCAAAAAGATCACGCTGGCCCAGATGCTCAAGGCCTGGGTCGTCGTGTGGGTCGGCAATTTTGTCGGTGCCCTGTTCATCGTCTTTTTGGTGTACATGGCCGGCATCTATAAGCTCAACGGCGAGGCGGTCGCCAACTCCATGGTGAGCGTCGCCGCCGGCAAGGTGACGGTCGACTGGGTGACGATCTTCTTCCGCGGCATCCTGTGCAACATCTTTGTGTGCCTGGCCGTGTGGATTGGCACTGCGGGCAAGACCGTAGTCGATAAGGTCGTGGGCATTCTGCTGCCCATCGCCGCCTTTGTGGCCTGCGGTTTTGAGCACTGCGTCGCCAACATGTACTTTTTGCCCATGGGTGCCGTGATGCACGCGTGCGGCTATGGTGCCGACGTCGCCGGCGCCGATGCGCTCAACGCCACGGGCATTGCGTTTAACCTGTCCGCCGCCACGCTGGGCAACATCGTGGGCGGCGCGGTTCTGGTCGCGCTCGGCTACTGGTTTATCTACGCCAAGAAGTCCGAGGCGTAAGGTACCGTCTGTTTGACGTTGGGCCTCCCGCGGGGCGTTGCCGTGCGGGGGGCTTTTTGGGTCCGGGGCTCGTTGCCGGGCTTTTGGCCTGTTGTGTTTGGCTGATGAAAGGGGTAATCGAGATGGCATCTGCTGTGGAGCGTGACGGTCGCGCTGTGGTGACCACATGCGGGGGATGCTATGCCGATTGCGCCTTTGCGGCACGCGTTGAGGACGGTCGCGTGGTGGCCGATCTGCCGGTGCCGGGGCATCCGTGCGCGGCGCGTGCCCTGTGCGCCCGCGGACGGCATCGCCTGGCAATGCCGTTTGACGAGCGCGACCGCATCGTGCACCCCATGCGTCGCCGCCAGGATGGCTCGGGGTTCGATGCGATTTCCTGGGACGAGGCGTTTACGCAGATCGCTGCGCGCCTTGGGGGGATTGTTGACGGGCATGGTCCGCGCGCGCTGGGCATGACACTTGGTGTGCCCTCGTTCGACCGCTACTGGGCGTTTCGTTTTATGCATGCGCTGGGTTCGCCC
>URBA01000266.1 GCA_900545905.1 uncultured Collinsella sp. | reverse complement strand
GAACTTAAGCCTTCCTAAAAGATTGCGTTCTCATACACGTTCGCCCGCATATTGGGGTACAACTCAACGTGAACATTGATGGCCCGCCACATGTTTGGCGGGCCTTTGGTTATTAGACGAAAGGATCGCAGCCATGAGCGAGAACGATTCCCAGCGTCCCCAGGATGCGGGCAACGCCGGCGAGACTCAGCAGCAGCCGCGCGTGCAGGTGGAGTCGACGCCTGCCGGCAGCAACATTCCCTATGTGCAGGCTTACGACACACAGACCGGCCAGCCGCTGGGCGGTCAGCAAGTTGTAAACAAGCACACGGTGGTCAAGACCAAGACCAAAAAGCTGCCGATCTTTATTACGGCACTCGCCGGCTGTGCCTGCGGTGCCCTGCTGGTCATCGCACTCATTATGAGCGGCACGCTCAATATTGGCGGCGGAAAGAATGCCGTGACGGCCGGTGCTTCGGGTTCATCGACGCAAAAGATCACCATCGACTCCGAGGACACCACGCTGGCCGAGGCCGTTTCTGCTAAGGCCCTGCCTTCCGTCGTTTCCATCACCGCCACTTCGAGCGGTAGCCAGAATGGCTCGCTTTCGCAGTCTGCCGACGAGTCGGATGGCTCGGGCAGCGTCGGTTCGGGCGTGGTGCTCGATACCGAGGGCCATATCCTCACCAACAACCACGTGGTCGATGGTTACGACCAGTACGTGGTGACCATGGACGACGGCACCACCTACGAGGCTGAGTTCGTGGGCAACGATGCCTCGAGCGACCTGGCCGTTATCAAGCTCAAGGATGCTGACGCCTCCAAGCTCACCCCGATCGAGATCGGTGACTCCTCCAAGCTCAACGTGGGCGAGTGGGTTATGGCCATCGGCTCGCCGTTCGGCAACGAGCAGTCTGTCTCCACGGGTATCGTCTCGGCGCTCTATCGCTCCACGGCCATGAGCTCTACCAGCGGCAACACCATCTACGCCAACATGATCCAGACCGATGCCGCCATCAACCCGGGCAACTCCGGTGGCGCGCTCGTCAACGACAACGGCGAGCTCGTGGGTATCAACTCGCTCATCGAGAGCTACTCGGGCTCCAGCTCGGGCGTTGGCTTTGCTATTCCCGTTAACTACGCCAAGAACATTGCCGACCAGATCATCGGCGGTAAGACGCCGGTGCACCCGTACCTGGGCGCCACGCTTTCGAGCGTCAATGCGCTTAACGCCCGCACTAACAAGCTGAGCACCGACAGCGGCGCGTATGTGGCGAGCGTCGTCGAGGACGGTCCTGCTGCCAAGGCCGGCATCCAGGAGGGTGACGTCATCACCAAGCTGGGTGACGACGAGATTACGAGCGCCGATGGCCTGATTATCGCGCTGCGCAGCCACGAGGTGGGCGAGAAGGTCGAGATTACGCTCGTGCGCGGCAAGGAAGAGAAAAAGGTCACCGTCGAGCTGGGCTCCGATGAGAAGCTGCAGAACCAGCAGCAGGACGACAGCGCGACCGACACCGGCAACGGCGGTATTACCGATGAGCAGCTGCGCCAGTATCTGGAGGAGCTGCTGGGCCAGCAAGGTCAGGGTCAGGGCAACGGTCAGGGTTTCTAACGAGCCGTTTCGCACATGCCGAAGCCAGAGGGGCTGTTCCGCCAGCGCGGGACAGCCCCTCTTTTCTTATTGATCCGTTGGGGACGGGGAAACGGATCATTTAGAACTGGCAAGGGCGTGGTTTGATCGCGCGATCCGCCCCCGGTCTAGCGGCTGCCGATTCGGTGCGGTTCGAAAGGGTTATTCGGCGCCATGGTGACCGGTGGTACTCTTGTATCCGTTTGAAATCGAGCGAAGGAGTGCCGCTATGGAGCAATCGAGCCTGTTTGGTGACGGTGTGGACATCGATACCGAAACGCCCGCGAGCGCGGATGCCGCCGCACCGACCGACGCCCGTGCCCAAGCGGCAGCGCGCGCGGCCGAGCTGCGCCACGAGCTCGATTACCACGCCTATCGCTACTACATGCTCGATGCGCCCGAGATCACGGATGCCGCCTTTGACAAAATGCTCGTTGAGCTGCAGGAGATCGAGGCGACCTACCCCGACCTGGTGACACCCGACAGCTATACCCAGCGCGTGGGCGGCTACGTGAGCGAGCAGTTTACGCCGGTCACGCACATGGCACGCATGTATTCTATGGACGATGCCATGGATTTGGACGAACTCGACGCGTGGCTCCAGCGCACTGAGGATGCGCTTGGTGCCGGTAGCGTCACTTATACCTGCGAGCTTAAGATCGACGGTCTGGGCGTGGCGCTTACCTACCAAAACGGCACCTTTGTGCGCGCCGCTACACGTGGCGATGGCACCACGGGCGAGGATGTGTCGCTCAACGTCCGTACCATCAAGGATGTGCCCATGCACCTGTTCGAGCCGGCGCTCGCCCACATGGGCGCCGACCGCGAGCGCACCATCGAAGTACGTGGCGAGGTCTATATGCCCAAGGGCAGTTTTGTGCATCTGAATGAAGAAGCCGATGCCGAGGGTCGCGACCCCTTCGCCAACCCGCGCAACGCCGCCGCCGGCAGCCTGCGCCAAAAGGATCCCAAGGTCACGGCACGCCGTGACCTGGCCACCTTTATCTATGCCATCGCCGATACCGACCCGCTGCACGTCCACAGCCAGCGCGAGTTTCTGGACTGGCTGCGCAGCGCCGGCTTTAGCGTCAACCCCAACGTGGCCCGCTGCGCCACGCCGGCTGAGGTTCACGAGTTCTGTGCCCAGGTGCTCGAGCACCTGTCTCTTATACACATCTGACGCTGCCGACGAA
>URBA01000265.1 GCA_900545905.1 uncultured Collinsella sp. | reverse complement strand
TAGTCTCGTGGGCTCGGAGATGTGTATAAGAGACAGAAAATGGGGCGGTTCCCCATATTATTAATGACGTCGACAGGCGGGGTGGTTCCCCGCGTACGTGCCATCTGAGTAACCGAGGGGAGGGCGCACATGGGAATGACTGGTGCATATGAGCGCAATCTCGATGCAAAAGGTCGTCTGTCCCTGCCCGCACCCCTTCGCGAGGAGCTTGGAGAGCACGTTCGCGTGTTCAAAGCCCTGGATGTCGATGCTCTGTACGTGTTCTCTGCCGAGGCCTTCGATAAGTGGGTCGAAGGACTCTTCGCGGGTCGTGAGGGCCACGAGGGTTTTAACCCGCGTGACATCAACGACCAGAAGCTTATGAGGGCGATCAACAAGCGCACCACGTCGATGGACGTGGACAGCGCCGGTCGTATCGGTCTTTCCGAGTCTCTCCGCAAGCAGGCGAACCTCGACCGCGAGGTCACGGTTGTGGGCAACTACGACCACCTTGAGGTTTGGGACCGCGCTACGGCCGATGAGGACGATGACGACGAGGCCCTGCTGGACCTCTTCTTCTCGTAAGGGCAAGGCACGAGTAACGGATGGAGCGTGGGATCTTGACACAAGAATATCGGCATGAACCTGTCATGCTCGGCGAAGTGCTTGAGTCGCTGCAGCTAAAGAGCGGCTCCGTCGTCTGCGACTGCACCCTTGGCGGTGCCGGCCATTCGGTAAAGATGGCCGCGCAGGTGGGGGAGACGGGCCTTTTGCTCGGCGTCGATCAGGACGACATGGCCCTCGAGGCCGCTGGCGCCCGTCTGGACCGCGAGGTTCCCGGCGTACCGCACCAGCTGCTGAAGGGCAACTTCGGCGACTTGGACGAGCTGCTTTGCTCGGCCGAGGTGCCCGGGGTCGATGGCTTCCTGTTCGACTTGGGCGTTTCGTCGCCGCAACTCGATATCCCTGGCAGGGGCTTTTCGTACAACGAGGACGCCCCATTGGACATGCGGATGGATCCGGGTAACAACACCTTAAACGCAGCTGAGGTCATCAACACCTATAACGAACACGACCTCGCCCGGATTCTACGCGTCTATGGCGAAGAGAAGTTCGCCTCGCAGATCGCGCGTGAGATCGTGCGCCGCCGCGAGCATGAGCCGATCGAAACCACCGGTCAGTTTGTCGAGATCATCAAGGCTGGTATCCCCGCTGCCGCTCGTCGGCATGGCGGACACCCAGCCAAGAAAAGTTTCCAGGCCATTCGCATCGAGGTCAATCACGAACTCGATGTGCTCGAGCGAGGGCTTGACGCCGCCACAAGGTGGCTCAACCCGGGCGGACGCATCTGCGTCATCTCGTATCACTCGCTCGAGGACCGTATCGTAAAGAACCACTTTAAGGAGATGAGCCAGGGGTGCACGTGTCCGCCGGAGATCCCGGTGTGCGTGTGCGGCAACGTGCCGATACTCAAGGTCATCACCCGCAAACCCTTGGTTGCCCAGCCTGATGAGGTTGAGCGCAACCCTCGGGCGAGATCAGCCAAAATCCGCGTGGCGCAGCGTCTGTAGGCGCGACCGCGCGATATTGGACCTCCCGCTCGCACCATAAACGAAGCTTAAACACACTACCAACGTACTCGGGATGGGAGGCGGCATATCATGGGCTACAACACCTCAAACGCAGCACTCGCCTATGATATGAACGCCATGCCCGCCTATCGTGAGGCACCGCAGGCCCCCGTTGCTCCCCGCGAGCAGCGCACGCCGCGCTTTGATGTCTACACGGGCGCGGGCCGTCAGGCAAACCAGGCGGTAAGCCCGGTTTTCATGAGCGTTCTTAAAACGTTTTGCATCATTGCGGCTATCTTCATGACGATCGGCGTCGCCCGCGTGGCGCTTGCCGGCGTTACGGCCCAGGTGCTCAACAGCAACGCCGCGCTTACCAACACGCTCGAGAAGGCGACCGATGAGAGCTCCGACCTAGAGGTCATGCATTCGGTCTATGGCGCCGACACGCGCATTCGCGACCTTGCGGGCGCTTATGGCATGGTGGAGCCCAGCGAGAGCGTTACACTTGACTTTTCGCAGGATGCAGCCGCGGGCGCCAACGCGACCGCGACCGCTCAGTAGCAAGACGGTAGCTGAGTATGACAAATGACTATCGCCGCGGCTCCGACGGGGGTCGCGGTTCTGGACGTCCCTCATCGCGGGGACGTTCTGGTTATCAAGGAACGGGTCGGCCATCTTACAACGCGAGGCCGTCCTATGGCAACGACCCTGCGTCGCGTCTCCGTGGCTCGAGTGGTCCTCAAATGCATAACACCAGACCGCGCAAGAGCTCGTCGACCGAATGGCTCACGGGCACGCCGCTGCCCCGTCGCAAAGCCGTCATGGGCTTCATTGGGCTTGGCTTGGGCTTGGGCGTCTTTCGCCTTGCCGACTATCAAATTGTCGAAGCCGATAAACTGCGCGAGCGTGCCGATGCGCGCCGACTGCTTGCGCAGACCCTCTATGCCAAACGCGGTACCATCTACGACCGCAACGGTAACGTGCTGGCGTCGTCGGTCGAATGTCGCAACATCGCCGTGAACCCGCAGCTTGTCGAGGATGTTGACAAGACGGTGTCGGCGCTGGTCAAGGCAACTGGAATCGATAAAAAGACCTGCCGCAAGCTCGTTGAGTCCGATGGAACCTGGGTGTATATCAAGCGCCAGGTGGACGAAGACGATGCTGCGGCGCTGGAGAAGAAGAACCTGCCCGGCGTGCTTTTTGAGCAGGCTATGAAGCTGTCTCTTATACACATCTGACGCTGCCGACGAAGCTAGAAG
>URBA01000264.1 GCA_900545905.1 uncultured Collinsella sp. | reverse complement strand
CCCGGCGCTTCGTGGACGCGAGCGGCAACGAGCGCGGGACACTTTTGCTCACGGGCTCGACCGCGCTCAAAAGCGAGGAGCGCAGCCATGTTCGTCATTCCGGCACGGGTAGGATCGCCCGTCTGTCTATGCGCCCCATGGCCCTGTGTGAGTCGGGTGACGGCGAGCCGCTCGTGTCGCTAACAAGCCTCTTTAAGGGCGAGGGCTTTGCCCCTCAGCGTCGCGAGAGCACGGTGGATGACGTCGCCCGCTGGTGCTGCAGGGGCGGTTGGCCTGCAAATCTTGGGCTTTCGGATGAGCTTGCGCGAGAGACGGCAAGTCAGTACGTGCGCTCGGTGCTTGACGTTAACGTGCTGGACGAGGGCATGTCGTCCGAGCTTGCATATGGCCTTTTGCGAGCTCTCGCTATGAACGAGAGCCAGGCGGTCACGTACAAGACGCTCATGAAGGATGCCTCGTACGGTGAGACAGGCCCGGACGAGAGGACCATCGTTGCGTACTTGGACCTCTTCGACAGGCTCAAGCTGACCGAGGACCTGTGCGGATGGGAGCCGCCCATGCGTTCGAAGGCCCGCGTTCGCGTGCGTCCCAAGCGTTATTTCTGCGACCCGTCGCTTGCGGCGGCGTTGCTGGGGGCTACTCCTGAGCGGCTACTTGGCGACATGCAGACGCTGGGGATGCTCTTTGAGAACCTTGTCCTGCGCGACGTGCGCGTGTTCCTTTCCACCTACGGCGGCGTCGACAACAGCGTCCATTATTTCCGCGACGAGAAGGGACTTGAGGTCGATCTGGTCGTCGAGCACGACGGGCGCTGGGGAGCCATCGAGGTCAAGCTGAGCGAGACGAAGGCAGACGACGGAGCGAGAAACCTCAAGGCGCTGGAGAGGAAAGTGCTCTCCAATCCTGCTGCCCAGAATGCCGCGCCGGCGTTTTTGGCGGTCGTGGTTGGAAAGGGGAGCATCGCCTATACGCGCGACGACGGCGTGGCAGTGATCCCCATGGCGGCACTTGGAGCGTAGCGGTTTTGCGGGGTGCGGGGTGCTGGGGCTCCATTATCGAAAATCCATTTGTTAAACCTGACGCCCGTGGGTAAAATAAAATCGACGGCAGCCCAAGTTGGGTAAGCTGGGCAGCGCCGTTGCTTGGTCAAGGGGTCAATGCCTTAATGGCAGTGCGTGTTATGCTTCGAACGCTGCTTGAGTGCCTCGGAAAGCCCGACAAACGCTATGAAGGGCGAGACCAAAGCAATTAAGAGCTTTACGAGCTCTGATAGGCCCGGGATGACCGCTGATTCAAGTCACCGGGCCTAAATCCTATCCACAGGCATTTGAATAAAGCGAGCGACTCTCCTGGGCTTGTCCGTGCGGAGCGGGCCCGGCGCATATGACACCGCCGTGCTTTTGTGTCCGCACGGGCGCCTATCCTTACGGCAATGTAGCCGCCTATGTGACGAGCGGTAGTTGACGGAGAAAGGCCCTAACTGTGTCAGCTGAAAAGACGCCGGGTATCTCGGCTATCGATACGACGAACTTTGCGCGCCAGATTGTGCTGGACTTTGAGTTTGCGCCGGTGCCAAAGCAGCGCCAGCGTCGTGGACTGCGCAACGAGATTATCGAGGTCGGCGCCGTCAAGCTCGATTACCACGGCAACGTTATGGGCGAGTTCTCGCAGTTTGTGCAGACGGAATTTACCGAAGGCGTTGCGTTTCCCGTCCGCGAGCTCACAGGGATATCGGCCGTGGACACCGCGATGGCCGATCCGCTCTATGTGGTGATCAAAAGGCTCAGCGATTGGATCGGCCGCTACTCCGCCCAGATAGTTTGCTGGAGCGGGACGGACCGTCGACAGCTTTTGACCGAGTGCCAGGCAAAACACATCGACCTTTCCGCATTTCCTACGGACTGGGCTGACCTGCAGGCGTTTTACACCTCGATCATGGACGTGGACAGCCACGGGTGCGTCTCGTTGGGTGACGCGGCGACGTGGTTTGGCATCGAGTTCGACGAGTCGACGGGCCATGCCCACAGCGCCCTTGCCGATGCGCGCGTAACCGCCAAGTTGCTCAAGCAGGTGATGGACGGGAACTACCGTGTGAGCCCGCGCGCCCAGGAAGTCCGCCAACGGTGGGGGATGGGCGAGCGATCCCAGACGCGCGTTTCCAGCAAGTGCCCCGAGCTGGGTGACCTGCTGCTGAAGCTGAAGGCGGAGGGGAGGTAGGCCTTTTGAGAAAGGCATTCGGTTTGGCATGGCGGGATTGTAAGCGCGACTTCGCCCTGCTGTTTGAATCGAAGCGTCAACCAGTATGACGAGCTGTCTGGTCTGTCTGCCTACATCCCCGCAATCCCGCGCACGGCACTCAACAGCTCATACTCCCTCTGGCTCCACTGGCGCAGCTCGGCAGTCTCGACGGCATCGCGACACAGGTCCAGGAACACCTCGGCTCCCTCGCAGAAGCACTCACGGGCAAAGGTGCCAGATCCGTCCGCAACGCACGCGCCGTCAGCGAAGAGCTTCCAACTCGACGGCTCGCGCAAGTCTTCTCCAAGCAGCTTGATCTGCAGTACGTGCGGGTCGCCAGCAGCACAGAGCTCTTCCTCGAGCACCTGCACCGTAAAGCGCATCTGATAGGAGAGACTGTTCTTGACCATGGCCGAGGCATAGCCACTCGGCTTGTCCAGAAGATGCATTCGTTTTGGCTTGGCTGCCAGGTTGTGGAAGTTGCGCTCACTGCGCACAGAGAAATTGTCCATACGGACTCCTTTCATCGATGTTGGCAGGGCCACCGTGCCTCTTGGCCGGTTGGCGTCGGGATC
>URBA01000263.1 GCA_900545905.1 uncultured Collinsella sp. | reverse complement strand
CGGAGATGTGTATAAGAGACAGGTGGCCATCGCTCCGGAAGCGTTGGCGTAGTACCACGTCCCCGAAACGTTGATCCAGCCGGTCAGCATGACACCATACTCGTCGAAATAATACCAAGTTCCACCGATATTATGCCAACCGGTCAGCAGTTCGCCACTGGAGGTCGCATAGAACCACTTTCCATAGATGGAGTCATAGAGCCAGCCGCTATGCTGCATGCGGCCATCGGCGTTGGCACCAGGGGTGTTCAGGAAGTAGTTCTTGCCGTCAATCTGAACTCGGCCGTATGCCATATCATGGCTTTCGGGGTAGAAGTAATACTTGTCCCCACCGATAGACTGCCAGCCCGACACCGCGATCCCGTCAGCGCCAAAATAGTACCAGACAGCTTCGTATTCGTTATGCCACTGGTTCGTGACCATGGCGCCAGTTTCGGGATCGAAATAGCGAAGGTTGCCGTCCTCGCACCGAACGAGTCCAGTCTTCGGACGACCGTCGGAACACCATTCCGTAATCGGTCCACCGCCTCCGCCACCGCCAGCAATATCAGCAAATGAGGGCGCCGGGGCAACCGTCATGCAGACAGCGGCAAATGCAACAACTCCCAGCACTGTTAGTCCGCGCCATCTTTCTCGAAGGTTTTTCATACGACATCCTTTCTCCGAGATTTAAGGCTCTCTCTTAAGTTATTTTTAAACTATCAATTCAGTATTTCAACGGGAAATCGATAAAAGGTGTCTTTGTGACTGCAATTTAAATATGAGTCGCCGAACCCCAACCGTTACGCCAAATAGCTTCTAAGGCAAACTGAGCGCATGAGCGAACCGATTTAATACAACCACCTGTAAAAATCTTGAGGCACGTTTTCGATATGACAAGAGCTGCTTGAACGAGGAGTACTTGAACCCCACCGCCCTTGCAGCTCTTGAGGATACTTTGCCGGAACTTGGCATTACTTCGCACTAAAACGAGAAGTACTCACTGTCGGAGGACAAGTTCGGCCCCAACCATGAATCGCCCGTCAAGAAGAACTCAGGCCAGCGTTGCATGAACAGTGCCTGTTCGCGCTTCCAGCGGCGCAACTTTTCCTCGTTGGCCTCTTCCCTGCCGCGCGAGGTGAACTCGTAGTGATACAGCTCGGCATAGGGCGTATAGATGGTGCGGTAGCCCGCCTCCCATACGCGCAGGCAAAAGTCTGCGTCGTTAAAGCCAACGGCGAATTCCTCGTTGTAGCCTCCGACCTGCTCAAATACGTCGCGTCGCACCATCTGACAGGCACCCGTCACGGCACTAAAGTTGCCCGGGCGCACAGCACGAGCAAGATAGCCCTCGCGCTTTGCCGAGAAGTCTTGGTTGGCATGGGCAAGTGCGCCGCGCACACCGACCAAAATGCCAGCGTGCTGCACCAGATGGTCGGCAAAATAGAGCTTGGCGCCCACCACGCCCGCATCGGGACGCTGCAGATACCCCATCATCTCTTCGATAAAATCGGAGCTTATGACCTCGGTATCGTTGTTGAGCAGCAACAGGTAGTCGCCCCTGGCGTGCTCCACACCAAAATTGACGATCTGAGAGTAATTGAACTCGCCCGGCCAGTACACAACGCGCGCGGTGCCCTTACCTTCGGATGCTGCAGCCACGCGCTCCGGCAGGGTTTCGTAATACGCAAACGTCTCCGGGGCTTCGCTGTTGTTCTCCACCAAGACGATCTCGTAGTTGGCGTACGTGGCCTTCTGGGCGATCGACATCACGCAGGCATCGAGCGTCTCGACGTGGTCCTTGGTGGGAATCACAATGCTCACCAGCGGCGCAGACTCCGGCAGCGCATAGCGCATGCGGTAGACAAACGGCGTCTCGGTCTCCTCGACCGTTCCGCAAATGCCCAGTGCGTTAAAGTGGCGCTGAAGCGCAAGGCGCCCGGCTTCAATAGCATACGGCTTGCTATCGGCAGAACCATCGGCGGTCGATCCCGGATTAACGCGCCAGTGATACAGCACGTGCGCAACATGCTCAAACCGCGCGCCCGCCGCAAGGCAGCGAAGCGTAAGGTCGTAGTCCTGGGCACCCGCAACATCTTCTGGGGACGTGCCAATGTAATCGATGAGCGCCTTCTCCACCATCAGGAAATGCGTCACACAGTTATGACTATAGAGCAGATCGGCGTTGAGCTTGGTCTTAAAGACCGGCTGACCCCACTCCCCCGTTTTCTGAAACACGTCCTCGTCGCAGAACAGGACCTGGGGGCGCTCGCCCTCGGCCGCCTTATTCAGCGCGGAAACATACTGGAATAACGCGTCCGGTTCCAGAATGTCGTCATGGTCCAAGAACGCGATGTAGTCTCCAGTCGCCTGCTGAATACCAGCGTTGGTGTTGAGCACAATGCCGCCGTTGCCAGGCAGCTCAATACGACAAACCCGCTCGTCATTGGCGGCAGCCGCAAGATTGGCCACCGCATCCCATTCGGGCGAGGCGTCCATAAGCAGCAATTCCCAGTTGCCATAGCTCTGAGCTAGCACCGAGTCCAGCAGCTCGCGCAGGTAGACCCGATCAGTTTTATAGCACGGCACCACAATGCTCACGAGCGGTCTATAGGCAAAGGCCGCCGAAGCGACACGTTGGCACGCCAAATCGCCCGGCTTTGCGCGATGTTGCTCAAACCAACGTCGATAAGCTGCGTCGTCCGCACGCGCGTCCTTCATGCGGTTCCAACTGTCATCGACCATGCCGTTGTACAGGCGACCATCCATGGCGCAAAAACCGCTCTGGATCTGCCCCGCGGGGTCGATTGCAATCGCGACAAAATCACGTATATCCTGGGGC
>URBA01000262.1 GCA_900545905.1 uncultured Collinsella sp. | reverse complement strand
GATCTACACTTCTAGCTTCGTCGGCAGCGTCAGATGTGTATAAGAGACAGGGGGTCGAGGGGGCCCTTCGAGATCAGGAAATCGCCCTCGAGGACGCGCTCAAGCGGGCTGTCCGTGGCCTCGGCCTGGAACAGCAGCTGCAGCGCCTGACTGCGGGCAAGCGTACGCCCGCGATAAACCTTAAGGCTCAAAGGTTACTCCTTGGGGAAAACGAGGCCGTCAATGCAAACGTCAACGCGCTCGACCTCGACGCCCACCTGAGCATCGATGGCGGCGACCACGGCGGCGCGAACGGCCTCGGCGAGTTTCTTGAACGGATAGCCAAAGAACACCACGACACGCACGGTGAGTGCGAGCTTGTCGCCAACGACCTCGGCCTCGACAGCCGGCTCGGAAGCCGGGGCCTTGGACGAGAGCATCATGGAGACAAGATTAGTGGCAAGGTCCTTGACGCCAACGGAGGCGATGCCCTCGACATCGGACACGGCGCGCGAGACGATGGCGGTCAGAACATCGGGCGAAATGCCGATGCCGTCAATCTTGATTTCCTGGGGCATGAGTCCTCCTAGAAGAGTTGGTTGCTAGACGCGGGAGACGAACTTGCCGTCGCGGGTGTCAACCTTGATGACCTCGCCCTCGTTGAGGTACATGGGGACCTGGATGACAGCGCCGGTGTCGATCGTGGCCGGCTTGGTGGAACCCTGGACGGTATCGCCCTTAAAGCCCGGGTCGGTCTGGACGATGGTGGTCTCGATGAACATCGGCGGAGTCACGCCCATGAGCTCATCGTCGGCGAAGAGCAGCTGGCAGATGTCGTTCTCGCGCAGCCACTTGGAGTTCTCGCCCACCATGTCCTCGGGAACGGGAACCTGCTCATAGGACTCGTTGTCCATGAAGATGTAGTCGGTGCCATCGTTGTAGAGATACTGGAACTCACGGGTGGTAAGCATGACGCTCTCGAACTTGGTGCCGGCGTTGCAGGTGTTCTCGACGACGCGGCCGCTCTTGATGTCGCGGGTCTTGTAGCGCACAAACGCGCCGCCCTTGCCCGGCTTGACATGCTGGAACTCGACGATGGTGTAGACCTTGTCCTTGATACGGAGACCGAGGCCGTTCTTGAAGTCGGCGGTAGAAATGGTAGGCATAGCGACCTTTCTTGTTATGGGCAGAACGCACAAGCGTCCAAATTACATACGACAGAAATTATACACTTGCAGACGGCGCCTGCGGCGAGCGCATAAAAAGAGAACGCGGGGCGCCCGAATTGCTCCGGACGCCCCGCCCAAAAATCTATCGAAATGGGCTAGCAGTCGATGACGTGCAGGTCGTGCGGGGTCTTGGTGAAGGGCTCGTAGCCGTTCTCGGTGACCACGCCGTAGTCCTCCAGGCGCACGCCGCCCACGCCGGGCAGGTAAACGCCGGGCTCCATGGTGACAACCGAGCCGATCTCGATGGTGTTCTTGCTGCGGTTGAAGTTGGGCAGCTCGTGGATGTCGATACCGACGCCGTGGCCCAGACCATGGTTGTAGTAATCGCCATAGCCGGCATCGCCGATGATCTTCTTGGAAAGCTTGAAAATGTCGTTGCCCTCGACGCCCGGATGGATGGCGGCGACGCACTCCTCGTGCGTACGGCGCACGAGCGCGTACAGGTCGAGCTGCTCCTGCGTGGGCTCGCCCATCACGACGGTGCGCGTCATGTCGGAGCGGTAATCGCAGTAGCCCGCGCCGTAATCCATGAGGACAAAGTCGCCCTTCTCGATCACGCGGTCGCTCGGGACGGCATGCGGGTTGGCGGTGTTGGGGCCGCTCGCCACGATGGAGCCGAAGGCAAGGCTGTCAGCACCGTTGGCGAACATAAAGTTCTCGAGCTCGTTGCGTACCTGCTTCTCGGTCATACCGGGCTTAATAAAGCCGAGCATGTGCTGGAAGGCGGCATCGGTGATCGACTGCGCATGGCGCATGAGTTCAATCTCCTCGGCGTCCTTGATGGCGCGCATCTTGCGGATGTCGTCGTGCATCAGCGGCAGCATACAGGCGACGGAGCGGTCCTCCAGGCCGCGCTGAATACCCTGGTAGAAGTTGATCTGCATATCGTCCTCGACAGCGCAGACACGGCACTTGTTAGCCGCAATCTTGCCGGCGACCCAACCGGGGATGGTGCCCTCGTCCATGTCGTAGACCCAGGGGCTGCCGGCGGGCGTGTTCTCCTCAAAGCTGTTGAGGTAGCGCGAGTCGGTGTGGAACAGGCACTGGTCGGCCGTAATAAACGCCGCGTGCGGGAACTCGAAGGTGTAGTCGAAGACGCCCTTCACGCCCGTAAGCCAACGAAGGTTGGCCTCGTCGCGCACCACGATGGCGTCGTAGCCACGCTCGGCCATCAGGGCACGGACACGCTCGATACGACCGGCAGGACCGGCAGCAAACTCAGACATGCAGATTCCTTTCTTGTTGTCTCTATATAGACGGGACGGGTCTCAACCGAACGACGGAATCGCATGCGATCCGCAACCGATTGGAAACCCGCCCCTCAACATGATACGAAAGAGGATGGAAGTCAATAAATCTTAGAGAAGTTCTTTACGAGAAGCCAAGTAGGCGTGAGCATGGCGCTTAAGAACCTCGTCCTCAACGTTCGTTAGGCGAATGGCGCCGAGTGCCGCGGGCAGCGGCAACATGCTGCGGTTCGAGCGTGCAAACTGCTGCTTGCGGAACTCCTCGATATATGCGGCAGACTCCAGATCGAAGGCAAGTTCCTCGATACCAAAGTCCTCCAAGCAGTCATCGACCTCAAAGACGTAATCGATATCGAAATCGCAGGCATCATGTGCAA
>URBA01000261.1 GCA_900545905.1 uncultured Collinsella sp. | reverse complement strand
CATGTCACCTCTCGCAAAACGACTTCCCCGCGAGCTGCGCCGCAATATCGGTAAGTACCTGGGCATTTTTCTGCTTATGTGCGGAAGTATCGCCCTCACGTCGGGCTTTTTGCTCGCCGCGCACTCCATCGGCTGCCTCATCGATGACATGCGCGATGCGTACACGATCGAGGATGGCCGCCTGACCACGGCGTTCGAGGCCACTGACGACCAGCTCAAAGCCACCGAGGACGCGGCCAAGGGCGTCGGGGGCGTTACGCTCTACAAGAACTACTCCATCGATGCCATCATCAAAAAGGCGTCCGGCGACGACGGCACCAAGCGCACTCTGCGCACCTACGCGCGCCGTACCAAGGTCGATATCGCGTCCTACTGCGAAGGCAAGCAGCCCCGTGCGGACGACGAGGTGGCCATCGACCGCGTCTTTGCCACCAACAACGATCTTGCCGTGGGCGATAAGGTCGAGCTTGAGGGTCGCACCTACACCATCTGCGGCATCATGACGCAGCCCGATAGCCAGGCACTGTTCCTCAACAACTCGGACTTTACGGTCAACACCATCACCTATGGCGTGGCCGAAGTGACTGACGCCGGCTTTGCCGCGCTCGAGGACGCCGGCGGCGCGCCCGCCTACACCTATTCTTTTACCTTTGACGACCGCGACCTCTCCACCGCGGACCGTATCGATGCCGAGCAGGATATGGTCGAGGCGCTGACGGATGCCGATGCGCGCGTGGACGACCTGACCGATGCCGATTCCAACCAGGGCATTGGCTATGCGCGCGACGATGTGGACGGCGACTCCATGATGTGGACGACGCTGCTCGACATCATCATCGTGATCATGGCGTTTGTCTTTGTGGTGCTCACCGACGCCACCATCGAGGAGGAGAGCGCCATCATCGGCACGCTGCTCGCCAGCGGCTATCGCCGTCGCGAAATCGTGCTGCACTACCTTGCGCTTCCCGCCATCGTGGGCGTGCTCGCATCGCTGCTGGGCACCGCGCTCGGCGTTGCGTTCTTTACCGAGCCCATGCGCGGCCTCTATTACGGCTCGTACAGCCTGCCGCCCTTCCAGGTGTACTGGAGCTGGGAGATCTTTGTAAAGTGCGCCGTGGTTCCCGCCGCTGCGCTCATTCTCATTACGTTGGTGGGCCTGCTCCGCAAGATGGGAAAGACGCCGCTGCAGTTTCTCCGTCACGAGGCGGGCGGCAAGTCGGGCACCAAGCGCGGTTTTCAGCTGCCGGAGCGCATGGGCTTTGTCTCGCGCTTCCGCCTGCGCATCTTCCTACGCAATCTGGGCAACTTTGCCACACTCTTCGTGGGCATCGCGTTTGCGTCGCTGCTGCTGCTCTTTGGCCTGGCGATCCTGCCCACGATGACGCGCTACGCGGACAACCTGGAGACAAGCCTGGTCGCCGAGCACCAGTACACGCTCAAGGCGCCGCTGGAGCTCGAGGGCACTGCCGAGGAGCGCGAGCAGTGGTCGGCACTCGAGCGCTTGCAGTCGGTTGACGGCGCGCTGCTTTCCGCCGCTCAGGATGCCGATGACGAGCTTGACGACGCGGCCGATGCGGCGCAGACAGCAGCCGATGCCGCGACCAGCGCTCCGTCTGCCGAGAGCCTGGCCGCAGCGCAGGACGCGCTCGCAACGGTCCAGGACAAGAAGGATGTCCTCTATGCGCGCCTCGACGATCTCGCCGACGCCCTTGGCTGCGACCGTGACGAGACCATCAACCTGATCGAAGAGGCCTCGAAGATCGATACCGACAACGACGACATTCATCCCGTCAATACGACGGACAACGGTGCGGCGAAGATTGCACAGGCCGAGAAATATGCCGTTTACCAGCTGCAATATGACCGCGGCGACGGAAATGGGCAGGAGACGATTTCCGTCTACGGCGTCTCGCCCGATTCGCGCTACTGGAAGGACCTCGATGTGGGCGACGGACGCGTCGTCTTTGGCGGCGGCCTGCTCGACAAGTTTGGCTGGAGCGAGGGGCAAAAGGTCACGCTCCGCGACAAGTACGAGGGCAAGAATTATTCACTGGAGTACACGGGCAAGGACGCCGCCTGGGGCTCCAAGTCGGACATGAATATCTACATGAGCATCGACGACTTTAACGAGCTGTTCGGCAACGACGCCGCCTACTTTAATGGCTACGTGAGCGATGAGAAGCTCAACCTCGATGCACGCTACTTTGCCGGCGACACCACGCCCGACGACATGCGTGCCGTGGGCGATCAGTTTATCGGCATGATGAGCGACATGATTGGCATGATGGTCGGGCTTGCGGTGTTCATCTTCCTGTTGTTTATGTACCTGCTGACCAAGGCCGTTATCGACCATAGCGCCCATTCGATCAGCTACATGAAGGTCTTTGGTTATCGCGACGGCGAGATCTCGCACTTGTACATCCGCTCGATCACGCTGTGCGTGGCGGCGTCGCTCGTGCTGAGCCTGCCCGTGATCATCGGCTCGCTGACCGCGATTTTCCGCTCGATGCTACTTGCCTACAACGGCAATATCGAGATCTACGTGCCCGCCTGGTCCATGGCGGCGTGTGTGGGCATTGGCTTTGTGACCTACCTGGTCGTGGCGCTGCTGCACACGCGCTCCATCAGGCGCGTCCCCCTGGCCGAGGCCCTCAAAGTCCAAGAGTAGTCATTGGGTAGTCATTGGGGACAGGCTTAAATGACCAAAAGCGGTCATTGGGGACAGACTTAAATGACTAGTCATCGGGGACAGGCTTTGCCGATCAACCGGTTCGCCGGCAGGGTTGGCAAGGACTGTCCCCAACTGCCGGCAGGAAAGGAACGTCCCTAACTGCC
>URBA01000260.1 GCA_900545905.1 uncultured Collinsella sp. | reverse complement strand
GTGCGGCGTGTCGGGGTACATTTCTGCCTCGAGGGCAAAGCCGGCACCCCAGCCATAGTTGGCATCGTCCTTGGCGTGCTCGTCGCCCAGCCAGTTGCCGGTGTAGAGCTGTACGCCCGGGGCGGTGGTGTAGTAGTCCAGCTCGCGACCGGTCCACATCTCCTCGACATGCAGGGCGCGACGCAGGTTGCGGCCGTACTGATAGCCATCGATGCACAGGCAGTGATCATAGCCACGGGCCTGTTTAATCTGCGGGTCGTCGGCCTCCATGCCGGGAGCGACGGGGCGCAGCTCGCGAAAGTCAAACGGTGTTCCCTCGACCGGAGCGATTTTGCCGGTGGGAATGTTCTGGTCATCAATGGGCAGGTAGTGGGCGGCGTTGGCGACAAAGAAATGTTCGCAGTCCATGCTGGCGTTATGGCCGGCAAGGTTAAAGTATGTGTGGTTGGTCATGGACACGTAGGTGGCGCGGTCGCTCTCGCAACCATACTCGATGCGGAAGACACCGGTGCGCGTAACGGTAAACACAGCCGTAAAGGTTCGGTTGCCGGGCAGGCCCAGCTCGCCATCCTTAAGCGAGGTGGTCATGCGCACGGCGTTATGGACCTCGTCGAGCTCAACATCCCACACGCGTTTATGCAGGCCGTGCTCAAGATCGCTGTGTAGGTTGTTGGCGCCCTCGTTGGCGGGCATATGCCAGTCCGTGCCGTCGATGGTGATCGTGGCGCCCGCGGTGCGGTTTGCCACGGGGCCGATGGTCGCGCCAAAGCAGGCGGGGTTGTCAAAGTAATCCTCGAGCTTATCGAAGCCCAGTACCACATCGCGCACGTTGCCGGGAATGTCAGGCACATCGATACCCAGCACGGTGGCGCCATAGTCCATAATGCGAACGCAGATCTCGGGCCCGTTGAGGGTGTAGCGATGAACGGGGGTACCGCACGGCGCGGTGCCGAAAAGCTCGGAAGTGATCATTTGGTTCCTAACATCGAGGTATTTCGGACAAACTGTAGCGCGAACAGGCGAGATTATCACTACACCCCACTAAAGCAGGGGGTATTTTTCTCAAAAAAGTGATGATTGGAGCTGTGCGGGCGTTCATTTTTGACGCGCACGAGTCTGATACAATTTGTTCGTTACTGCTTGAATGATATGCGCGCAAAGAACGGCGAGGATTCATCGTGATTAAGGCAGAGCGACAGGATAAGGTTCGTCAGCTGCTCGAAGAGCAGGGCACGGTCTCGGTCAAGGAGATTTCGGATGCGCTGGGCGTTTCGGATATGACGATTCGCCGTGACCTCGAAGAACTTGCGAGCCTGGGCGAGATCGAGCGCGTGCACGGCGGCGCCCGTAGTGCACAGGGACGTCCCCACGCTATGTTGCGCCATGAGTATTCGCACAGCGAAAAGCGCACTAAGCATGCCGAGGAAAAGATGCAAATCGCGCGCCGCGCTGTGGAGCTTATCGAGGAAGGCTCGACCATCTTTTTGGGTACGGGCACCACGGTTGAGCAGATGGCTTCGATACTGCCGGCATTTCGCCTGCGTATCGTGACCAATTCGCTTTCGGTGTTTAACCTGCTCGAGGCGCGCGAAGATTGCGACCTGTGCCTCGTGGGTGGTATGTACCGTCGCCGCACCGCCGCTTTTGTGGGACCAACGGCCGAGGATACCCTGCGTGCACTGGGCATCGACGCTGCGTTTATCGGCGCCAACGGCATTCTGGATGGCGACGTATCTACGTCCAACATGGACGAGGGCCGTATCCAGCAGCTCGCCTTTAGCAAGGCAGACTCGCGCTACTTGATCGCCGATTCAAGCAAGATTGGCAAGCGCGACTTCTACACCTTCTGCCGCCTGGACAGCTTGGACGCCGTGGTGTGCGAACCGGGTATCGCCGCCGAGAATCGTGCCGCCATCGAGGAACACACGCAGATCATTTGCTAGCTATCGCTGCGGGAGATCGGACCAAGTATTCAGTTTGTGGGCTAGACCAGGCGGCCGTAGTCCTGTGACTGATGAAAGACATGGGCGATATAGATCGTATCGCGCTCAAACTTGTAAAGACACACGTATTTGTTGACGGTAAACGATCGATAATTGCGTGCCGCCAGCTCTCGTATGTGGGAGAGGGGCCGTAGGAGCGGCTGCTCGCGAAGCAGATCAAGCTGATATTCAAACTCAGCAACAAAATTGCCTGCTGCACGTGGGTTCATAAGGATTTGAGCAAGGTATCTGACAATAGCCTCGTATTCATATTGTGCGCTTTCGAGTATTACGACGTTATAGGCCATATTTGTCTCGTATCGCGGTCGCGAAGGAGTCGTAGTCGCTGTAGTCGCCTTGCGATATCTCGTCTTCTGCCAACATCATACGAGACAGCAGCTTGGCTTTGGCGATTTCGTCTTGCATGAGACGATACTGGTCGCTGCTGATGCAGTGCATGGCCTCATAGCCGTTCTTAGTTACGGTGACGTCGCGCTCGGACTCAACAAGCGCGGTAAATGCAGCGGTGTCCTTCATGTCTCGGACGGGCACACAGGTGGGCATAGGTACCTCCTTTGCGTTGGGACACAATTGTACCACGCCTTGACAAGAATTCGGTACCGTCAAATTGTCTCAATCTGTAACGGGTGGGTGTGATCGGAGAGTCTGAGGGTCTTTATGGGTGGAGCAAACGGCGTGACATGCGCTGTTGAATCCGTACGCCCGCTTGCGTTTTCGAGTGAAGAGGCAGCAAAGTTGATTGGCGTAAGCGCGAAGACCCTTGCAAATTGGCGCTGTCCTAGTAAGGGGCCGGAGTACCTGTCTCTTATACACATCTGACGCTGCCGACGAAGCTAGAAGTG
>URBA01000259.1 GCA_900545905.1 uncultured Collinsella sp. | reverse complement strand
CGGCCATGCCGGTACGCTCGACCCCATGGCCTCGGGTGTCATGGTGGTGGGCGTGGGCCAGGCGACCCGTCTGCTGGGCATGCTAACCCTCGAT
This sequence comes from uncultured Collinsella sp., assembly GCA_900545905.1. Lineage (GTDB taxonomy): Bacteria > Actinomycetota > Coriobacteriia > Coriobacteriales > Coriobacteriaceae > Collinsella. The sequence goes on along the minus strand of URBA01000259.1, from coordinate 2,762 downwards.
ACCAAAAGTTATGTCGCCGACATCTCGTTTGGCGTCGAGACCAATACCGATGACGCGGAGGGCGAGGCCGTCCGCACGGTGCCCGTTGCCCCCGAGCTGCGCGATCTCGCTTACGCCCGTGGACAGCTGGCCGCTATGCTTGGCTCGCAGATGCAGGTGCCGCCAGCGTTTTCGGCCATCTCGGTCAATGGCGTTCGCGCCTATAAGAGTGCTCGCGAGGGCAACGCGGTAGACTTGCCTCCGCGCCCCGTCGAGGTCTATGCCGCCGACCTGATCGCCGTGGGCGGCGAGGGCGATACGTGCGTCTGGACCGTGGCGTTTTCGGTAAGCAAGGGCACCTACATTCGCGCGCTCGCTCGCGATCTGGGTCGCGCCTGCGATAGTGCTGCGCATATTTCCGCGCTGCGTCGTACGGCCTCCGGCGTGGTTTCCATTGGCGCCTGTCATGCGGTAGAGGAGCTCTCTGCCGAGTCCGCTGCCGGTTTCGCTCTGGATCCCATCGCCGCCCTTGGTGCCACGCGTGTCGATTTGCCGGGAAATCTTGCAGACGACCTGCTTTGTGGTCGCCGCATTCCCATTGAACGTGCGCTTGCGGACTTCGATACGGCGAAGGCGCCGTTCGCGCTCGTGCTCGATGGGGGATTGAAGGCGCTCGCCCGTATCGAGGGCGGCCGCTTTGTTATGGAGCACGTCTTTCCGCAGGCGATCGGCGGTGTTCGATGATGCTGGCGCCCCGCGAGCTCGCGCGTATCTTTTTCGCGGGTGAGTTGGATGAGGCCCGTATCGTTTCTGCCGATGCATTTGATGAGTGCGAGTTCTTGGGTGCCGCGTCGATCGCCATTGGCGTGTTTGATGGCGTTCACCGTGGACACCAGGAACTCATCGAAGCGCTTGTCCGTGATGCCCGTGCCCATGGCTGTAAGGCGGTCGTGATTACCTTCGATCCCGACCCGGACGTTGTGGTGAGCCCTTCGCCCGCTCAAAAATTGATGACGACGGCCGACCGTCTGCATGCCTTGGCTCAAACCGGGGTCGATGCGGTGGTGGCCGTTCCCTTTACGCCTGAGGTTGCGGCGCTTGACCATGTTGATTTTCTCTCGCTGGTGTCGCGTCTGGTCGACATTCGATCGATTCGCGTTGGCAGTGACTTTAGGCTGGGTCGTGGCGGTGCTTCTGGTGTTGCCGAGATGCGCGTCTGGGGTTCCGAGCACGGCGTTGACGTGTATGGTCACGATCTGCTTTGCGAGGGCGGTGAGGCCATTTGCGCCACCCGCATTCGTCATGAGCTGGGACAGGGCCATGTGGAGCTTGCTGCTGGGTTACTCGGCCGTCCGTATATGGTGCGTGGCGGTGTTATTCGCGGCCGTCACGAGGGTTCTGGCATGGGCTTTCCCACGGCAAACTTGCAGGTTCCCGACGGCATTCAGGTGCCAGCCGATGGCGTGTATGAGGGTCTGGTGCTGGTCGATGACACCGCGTGGCCCGCTGCTGTGAACGTCGGCCTGCCGCCAACGTATGCTGACGATGCGGCATCTGCGCATCTCGAGGCTAATTTAATTGGTTATACGGGCGACCTGTACGGCGCTTCCGTTTCGCTGGCGTTTACGCGCTGGCTGCGTCCCTCGCGTGTGTTCGAATCGCTGGATGAGTTGATCTCGACCGTCGAGGGTAATATCGAGGATATTCGTCACAACTTGGGCGAGCAGGGGGTGAGTATCCGTGATTAGCGATGAGGAAAAAGACCAGGTACGCGCTGCGTCCGACTTAGTTGCCATCGTGCAGGAAACGGTTGAGCTCAAGCCCCGCGGCCATGAGTTTTGGGGTTGCTGCCCCTTCCATGGCGAAAAGACGCCTTCTTTCCACATTATCCCCGCTACGCAGGTCTGGCACTGCTTTGGCTGCGGCGAAGGCGGCGACGTCTTCACCTATATCATGAAGCGCGAAAACCTGAGCTTTCCCGAGTCAATCCGCTATTTGGCCGATCGTGCGGGTATTGAGCTGCATGACACCGGAGATCGTCGCGAGCGCGGTACCAAGCGTACCCGCATCTACGATCTGTGTGCCGAGACCGCCCAGTTCTACCACACCATGCTTATGCGCGGTAAGGACGGCCGTCCACGCGAGTACTTTGCCAGCCGTGGTATGGGTGGCGACGTCTGCCGCCGCTACTGCCTGGGCTTTGCACCGGGCCGCAACGCGCTGGTGTCGCACCTGTCCCAGGCGGGTTTTACCCCGCAGGAGATGATCGACGCCAACGTTGCCGTGAGCCGCGGGCGCGGGCAGCTTGCCGACCGCTTCTACGACCGCGTGATGTTTCCCATCTTTGACGAGCAGGGTCACAACATTGCCTTTGGCGGTCGCATTATGGGCGACGGCCAGCCTAAGTATCTCAACACCGCCGAGACGAGCGTGTTTCATAAAAAGCGAAACCTCTATGGCTTTAACTGGGCCAAGGAGTTTATCGTCGCGCAGGATACCGCCATCGTGGTAGAGGGCTATACCGATTGCATCGCCTGCTGGGAGGCGGGGATTAAAAACGTTGTCGCCACGCTGGGCACCGCCCTCACGGAGCATCACGTCAAGACGCTCACCCGCTTTGCCAAGCGTATCGTGTATATGTTCGATGGCGATGCCGCGGGCCAGAAGGCCGCCCGTCGCGCGATTCAATTTATCGAGCAGGATTCGATGGACCTGCGCTGCGTGGTGCTGCCCGACGGCGACGATCCCATGGAGTTTATTACGGCGCATGGTGGACAGGAGCT
>URBA01000258.1 GCA_900545905.1 uncultured Collinsella sp. | reverse complement strand
TCTACACTTCTAGCTTCGTCGGCAGCGTCAGATGTGTATAAGAGACAGTCTGAATGGTGTTCAAATGGCGCCAACATGAGCTTTAAAGGCAAGTATTGCTGTTACTAAATTTGTGACAGTACTCATATTTGCCATTTTTTGCACACAGCCTATTAGTAACCCCCTGCCAAACGGTCCCGAAGGCCCTTAGAGGGCATCGAGCGCGGCGGCGATGCGCTTCATGGCAGCATCGGCGGATGCTTGGTCGGGGGCTTCGGCCAAAACGCGAATCACCGACTCGGTTCCGCTCTTGCGCACGAGCACGCGGCCCTCGCCTGCCAGCGCAGCCTCGGCCTCGGCGATGGCGTTCTGCACGCCCATGTTCTCGAGCGCGGCATCCTTGTTAGCCACGCGCACGGCAACCTGCGCTTGCGGCAGCAGCTTGCACGGAGCCGTGAGCTGCGAGAGCGTCTCGCGCTCGGCGCGAATCACTTCCATCACACGCAGCGAGGTCATAATGCCGTCGCCCGTGCGCTCGATATCGCCAAAGATCGTGTGGCCCGTCTGCTCGCCGCCCAGGCTGTAGCCGCCCTCGCGCATCTTGGCATACACATGACGGTCGCCCACGCCGCTGGTCACGGCACTCAGACCGGCAAGCTCCAACGACTTGATCAGGCCAAAGTTACTGGCAATCGTCGGCACCACGGTACCGCCCGAGAGTCGCCCGTGCTTGTTCAGATACACGCCGCACACGTACAGGATCTGGTCGCCATCGACCACGCGGCCGCGCTCGTCCACGGCCAGGCAGCGGTCGGCATCGCCGTCATAGGCAAAGCCCACGTCCAGGCCCTGCTCCACCACGTGGCGCTGCAGGCGCTCCATATGCGTGGAGCCGCAATCGACGTTGATGTTAAAGCCATCGGGCGCAGCGTTAATCACGCGCACATCGGCGCCCAGCGCGTCGAACACCGGCTTGGCCACCGAGGACGCCGAGCCGTTGGCGCAGTCGAGACCGATTTTGACGCCCTGCAGCGAAAAGTTCGCGCTTGCGATGAGCGAGGCAATATAGCGGTTGCGGCCCTGCATGTAGTCCACCGTGGCACCGATGTGGTTGCCCGTTGCCAGCGGCACCTCGCTCTTGCCATCGATATAGTCCTCGATGAGCTCCAGCACGTCCTCGTCCATCTTAAAGCCGTCGCTGTTGACGAGTTTAATGCCGTTATCGCAAAACGGGTTGTGGCTCGCACTGATCATGATGCCGCAATCGAAGCAGCCCTCCACGGTCTGATGCGCCACGCCCGGAGTGGGGATCACGTGCAGCATGTAGGCGTCCGCGCCGCTCGCGACCAAGCCGCTCACCAGCGCCGCCTCGAACATATAGCTCGAGCGACGCGTGTCCTTGCCCACGATCACGCGCGCCTTGGCCCCGCGGTTGGCGCCGTAATACCAGCCCACAAAGCGGCCGATCTTGTACGCGTGCTCTACCGTCAGCCCAACGTTGGCCTCGCCGCGAAAGCCGTCGGTGCCAAAGTACTTCATGCGCTCTCCTTACAAAATAGGGGCGGACAGATTGCCTGTCCGCCCCAAAATGGTACTCGATTATCTGCGCTACCAGAAAAACCCTACGCCGACGCGCTGTCGCGAGCCGCCTGGCATGTAGGAGTCTGACGCAGCGTAAGCGGCTTGTCCCCCGCCTCGGCCGACGTGGTCAGCGTATACGTGATCGTCGTCGTCTCGCCAGCATGCAGGTCAACGGTGCCCGAATAGAAGGGAATTCCATGCCACGTAGCGGCGCCAAGACCAAACTGGGTGCCCTCAACCGTAAGGTCACTGATGTTGCCGCCCGTCGGGGCAAACACTGAGACATTCAGGCGTTCGTCGTCACGCGCGGCATCGGATGCGCCCGCCGCAACGTAGTCGGGCAGCTTGCCAGCCTCCTCCTGCGTCATGATGTTCGTCAGGGTAACGGTGATGCGATAGGAGCACGTGCCGTCGCCGTTCTTCACGCCCTGGCCAATCTGCGTGTCGGCGTTCAGATACCAGTCGAGCTTGGAGAAGCTCAGGTTGTTAAAGTAAACGCCGGCAACGGGATCGGCACTCGGATCATCCGGATCGGGCAGCGAAGCGTCAATGCCCGTCTCCTTGATGGCATTCTGCTCGTCATCGTTTCTCATCCAAGCAATCAGACGGCCCTCTTCGGCACCGCGCTCGAATGCACCGACAAGCTTCGTAACGTCGACGTCACCGATGCCACCGAGAATCTTGTCGAAGGCGGCGCTGGCAACAGACGCAAAGATGCCGTCCGATTCTTCGACCGGATAGTTCCAATACACATCGTGCATGAGAACCTTCGCCGCGTTGGTACCGTCGACGACCGTACCATCGGGCAGCGAGACATTACCGACAAGGCCCAGCAGGTACTGCAAGAACACAGGATCGATGCCGACGACGCCATCAACGTCCTGCCCATACTGGGACTTCCACAGCGCGGCGACACGCTGCGAGTTGCGGGGCCAATCGGGTGAATAGGTATTGCCCGAGTTGTACAGGTTACTGTGGTTGCCGAACAGTGCCTCATCCTCTTCGTCGACGCTCTCGATTGCCTCATCCTCGCTGAGTCCAATGCGGGGAACAAACTCGCCAATCGACATCTGACCATCGGTAACTGAAATCAAACCTTGCGAACCACCAAAACCGCCGCAAGCACGAATCTCGACGTTGTTCATGGCATACAAAAGATAGTTGCGCGTCTGGCCATTGGCGCCGAGCATCTGGGGCAGAACGGGGGCGACTTTCTCCGCCGCGTCGACCGCACCGTTCAGGGTGGCAAAGCCGTCCTTGGCCTTATCGACCAGCTCGGTCACCTGGGAAATATGAGTAT
>URBA01000257.1 GCA_900545905.1 uncultured Collinsella sp. | reverse complement strand
ACATTGTTGCGCTAGATTAATTTAGTACTCTCCAGCTTTTCGATGATCCAGTCGTTAGCTTTGATAACCGGACGGCGGAAGACGACGCCCAGGGCCAGCGACGGAATCAGGTAGCTCGCCAAGATACCCAGCTCAATCCAGTACTCCATATGGTAGGCACCGGCCATGGCGGCGTGCATGGCGTTGATGCCGTGAGTAAACGGCAGGAACGGGTAGATCGCCTGGAACACGGGGCCGGTCATCTCGATGGGGAACGTACCGCCCGAACCGCCGACCTGCATGACCAGCAGCACGACGGCGAGGGCCTTGCCGATATCTCCAAACGATACCGTAAGCGTGTAGACGATATTGGAGAACACTAGACTCGCGACCCAGCCCGCCAGCACAAACTGCAGGGGATTGTCGCACTGGATGCCAAAGAACAGAATGTCGCCCGCGCACACGAGCGTTGCCTGCAGCAGAGCCAGACCGCCAAAGAACAGGTAGCGACCCAGGTAGATCTCGTGCAGGCGCACGGGGATGAGCTCGTTGATAAGCTCATCGTCAACCGAAACCTTCATCATGGCCGCCAGTACGATCGAGCCGACCCATAGCGACAGAATCGTGTAGAACGGCGCCATAGCCGAGCCGTAGTTGCGGATCGGATAGACCGGCTTGCGATCGAGCGCAACGGGGCCGGAAAGCGACACGGCGAGGCCCTCGGGGTCGCTGCCAATCATTGTCTTAATCATGGCCAGGTCACCCGAGATCAGAGCGCTATCAAGCTCGTCCTTAAAGGCACTGATCTTGTCCGACGCCTCGCCCAGCTGATTGGAAGCCTTGTTGACCAGCTTTGCAGCCTTGGAGAGACCCTTCGCGAGCGAACCAGAGGCGTCGGTCAGACCGCTCACGGCGCTATCCAAGTCACCCGAGATACCGTTCAGGGAATCCAGAACGCCCGAAATGGTCTTCTTGAGCTCCTTGGCCTTAACCGAGAACGTAGAATCGTAGTCGGACTTGGCACCCGAGATACCCGCCTTGGCATCGGCGATGGCCTGGTCGACCTCGGCACGCGAATTGTTGACCTCCGCCATGCTGCCCGAAAGGGACTTTGCGGTCGCCGTCAGGTCCTTCGCATTGTTACGGTACTCCGCGGCAATTCTGCCCAGCGACGTCGCAGCGGACTTGAGGCCGTCTTTGAGCTTGTCATCACTCACCTGGTCGGCAAGGTTGCGGAGCCGATCGGCCATCGCATCGATATCGTCAGCACGCGTATTGAGCGCCGCTGCGGCTTCGTTGAGCTGAGACACCGTAAGGTCAACATGCTGATTCGCGGCATCGAATGCCTTCGCAAGCTCGGCGGACACGTTGTCGAACGAGCCCGCGCTTCCGTCAATCGCCGCGTCAACGGCATCGCTGGCGGCCTTGAGCGCTTCCTTGGAATCATTGATTCCGTTCTTGGCGTGCTCCATCAGCTGCTTCGTCGACTCATCAACGGTGCCCGTCTGCTTGAGCATGCCGCTCGCCGACGTCAGCGAATCGGACGTGGAGCTCAAAATGCCCGCAAGCGACGTTGCGCTGGCCTGAACGTCCTGCAGGTCCTGGACCGAATCGCCGAGCGTCGAGGACAGGTTGGCGATAAAGTTGCTGACCTGGTCGGTGCTCATGTAATCGAGCAGGCTGGACACCGTCTTAAGACCGATCGTCGTGATGGTCTCGGTAAAGGTCTCGTTGACCTGGTTCTGAACAGCACTCGAGCCCTTTTCGGTCACGATCTGGGCGATGGCGTTGGCCTTCTGGTTCTCGTAGAACTCGATATCGGCATGCTTCACGTCGGTCGAAAAGAGCGTCATCATGTCGGAGCTAAAGCTCTTGGGGATTACGACGGCCGCATAGTAAGCGCCCGACTTAACACCGTCGATAGCCTTATCGCGATCGTTGAGCACAACCCAGTCAAAGTTCTCGTTACCGCGCAACGCGGACGTCACGTTTTCGCCCACGTTGACCTCGACGGGAATCAGATCGCTCTCGTAACCCTCATCGGTGTTGACCACGGCGATCTTAAGATTGCCGGTGTTGCCGTACGGATCCCAGCTGCCGGCGATGTTAAACCACGCGTACAGACACGGTACGATAATGAGGCCCATCACGACAACCAAGCCGATCACGGAGCGAGACACGTTTTGGACATCGCGCTTAAACAGATGCAGGATGTTCTTCATTTATGCCTCACCTCCTTTGGAGTGCTTGCCAAGCGCGGTGGTATCTCCATCATTTGTGGCTGTGCTGTCGCTGCCCTGAGATTTATGGTGCGAGCCGATATGCGGCAAGCGGCCCGTGGACTGATCGCCGCCCTTGGCACCACGCTCGCTGGCGTTGAGGCCAAACATGTGGCGGGCGGCAGGAATGGCGGCCGTGTGTTCGCGCATCTCGCGACGCAGGTCCTCATCCGAAAGCGCCGAGATGCGCATCTGGGTATTGAGGCTCGCGCGGATATATTCGATATTGATAAGCCAGCCGCAGATGGCAATAACCGAGATGATCCAAATGACAAGCAGGATGATCTTGCCGTTATTGTCGATATCGAGAACCGTCGACAGGACAAAGAGCAGGACCTGAACGCCCACCACGGCGGCAAAACCGCCCTTGATGTAGTACGGGTAGCGATGTTCAAAGGCGACCGCATGATCGAGCAGTTCGCGACGGTACGAATCGGAATCGAGCATGACACGCATGGCCGTGCGCAGCGAGTAGCGCTGGCGCGGCAGGTCGTTGGACTCGCAAATCATCATACCGGTCGTGGAAAGCTGTTTATCAAAGAGCAGGTTAAGGTTGAGCAGCAGCGGACGCAGCTGCAGACCGATAAAGAGCGCCACGATCAAGA
>URBA01000256.1 GCA_900545905.1 uncultured Collinsella sp. | reverse complement strand
CGAGATGCAGCGTAGTCTCGTGGGCTCGGAGATGTGTATAAGAGACAGGCATCACGATGACGCCGCAGGTGCTCGTCTTAACAAACTCGACCATCTTGGGATCGGTGAAGCCCGTCACGTCGTTGACAATCGAAGCACCGCAGCGCACAGCCGCCTTGGCAACCGCCACATGACGCGTGTCGATTGAGACAATGGCACCCTCTTTGGCGAGCGCGCGCACGACGGGCAGCACGCGACGCGCCTCCTCGTCGGGGTTGACCGGGGTAAAGCCGGGGCGCGTGGACTCGCCGCCCACGTCGATGATGTCGGCGCCAGCATCGAGCATCGCCAGGCCGTACTCGATAGCGGCATCCTGGTCAAAGTGCTCACCGCCGTCGCTAAACGAATCGGGCGTCACGTTGAGGACGCCCATGATGCGCGGACGGTCAAAGCTGAGCTCGTACTTTCCGCACCGCCATGTCTTGCTGTCGTTCGCCATGAACATCCTCCTAAAATGCCCACGCCGCCGCGCTCGGGCGCTGGCGGCGGGGTCGCTTTGCAATCAGTCTTTCTATTGTATCCGCGCGCGCGGGCTAGAACGCAAACGCGGCCGCGATGTCGCAAGAAATCAGCAGGTCGGCATTTGCATCCTGATCGGTGGGAGCAAGGTTGCAAATGGCCAGCGTATCGCCGGTAAAGTAACGCGTAAGGCCCGCCGCCGGATACACCACGAGCGAGGTCCCGCCCACGATGAGGGCATCGGCCGCGGCGATGGCGGCAACGGCACCGGTCAACACATGCTCGTCGAGCGGCTCTTCGTAGAGCACCACATCGGGCTTAATGCGCCCGCCGCACGCAGGACACACGGGCACGCCCGCGGCGTCCTCGTGCTCGCGCGAGCAAATCCATTCGGCGCTGTAGACTGCGCCGCACGTCTGGCAGACATTGCGGTGGACCGAGCCATGCAGCTCGAACACGCGCTGCGAGCCGGCCATCTGATGCAGGCCGTCGATATTTTGCGTCACCACGGCATTCAGCTTGCCGGCGCGCTCCAGCTCGGCCAGCTTGGTGTGGCAGCGATTGGGCTTGGCGCCAAGCGCGATCATCTTGGTGCGGTAGAAGTCGAAGAACTCGGCCGGATGCGCCTCGTAAAAGCTATGCGACAGCATGGTCTCGGGCGGATAGGCAAACTGCTGGTGATACAGGCCGCCCACGCTGCGGAAATCGGGGATGCCACTTGCCGTGGAAACACCAGCGCCGCCAAAGAAGACCACGCGCTTGTGGGTGTCAAACAGATCCGCCAGCGCGGCGGAGGCCTGCCTGGGGTCCGATATTGCCTGCGTCATATGAGTCCTCCGTCCTTGTTAGTCGGGCAGCGTTGAGCGACGTCCCAGCATGCGGCCTTTAAGTCAGCATGCGCGGATCCCACCCCGCCCCTGTTGCGCTAATCTTAAGCCTGCCAACCCCGTCGAAAGGACACCATGCCTCAGACTTACACTTTCGCCTCGTGGAACGTCAACGGCCTGCGCGCCGTGCTCAAAAAGGACCCGAGCTTTATCCAGATCGCGCAAGAACTCGACGTCGATATCCTGGCACTGCAAGAGACCAAGTTGCAAGAAGGCCAGGTCGATATTGACCTGCCCGGCTATCACCAAACCTGGAGCTACGCCGAGCGTAAAGGCTATTCGGGCACCGCGGTCTTTAGCCGCCAGGAGCCGCTGCGCGTACTGCGCGCCGATGCGCTGCTGCCCTACGCCGGCGGAGGCGAGGCGGCCGTGCTCGTCGCCCAAGTCGCAACCGAGGGCCGCGTCTGCGCGCTCGAGTTCGACAAATTCTGGTTTGTGGATGTCTACACGCCCAACGCACAAAATGAGCTCGCGCGCATCGACGTGCGTATGGCCTGGGACGATGCCTACCGCGGCTTTTTGAACGCGCTCGAGCGCGAGACCGGCAAACCCGTCGTAACCTGCGGCGACTTTAACGTGGCGCATGAGGAGATCGACCTTAAGAACCCCAAGTCCAACCGCGGCAACGCAGGCTTTTCGGACGAGGAGCGCGGCAAGTTTACCGAGCTGCTCAACGCCGGCTTTACCGATACCTGGCGCGCGGCAAACCCCGACGTCGAGGGCGTCTACAGCTGGTGGAGCTATCGCTTTAATGCCCGCAAGAACAACGCCGGCTGGCGCATCGATTACTTTCTGGTAAGCGATTCGATCGCCGCCAACGTTCGCGACACCGGCATCCGCGGCGACATCTTTGGCAGCGACCACTGCCCCGTCACCCTCACGCTAGAGCTCTAGCCCCAAGTAATTCCTCTAGGGGACAGAGGAAAACAGATCATGTGACCCCTCTCCCTCTATAAGGTGCGGTGGAATAGTTCCTGTTTGGGCAGCAAATAGCCAAAAACGAGAACCATTCCACCGCAAGCTCGTGAGGGAACGCGAAATGCCTTACAGCCCGTATTTCACGACGACACGGTTAATGCGACGGCACCAAGGCTTGTACAAGGCAGCCAAGAACACGCAGGTCGCGAGGCCGTGTGTGATATCGAACGGCACTGCCGTGGCAAGACGTGCCATGGCACCCGCCCACGTGAGCGGTTGAACAAAACCGATAATGTCGTAGGCGTTGATCACAACGCCGTACAGCAAACCCGAAGCAAAGCCGTAGGTCAGCAGCGCCGGCATACGCACGGTGCCATCGGCGCGATCAAAAGCGCCGGCATGCGCCAGCGCACCGCCAACGTATCCCACGAGCCCCCAGGCATACATCTGCCACGGCGTCCACATGCCCTGCCCAAAAAAGAAATTGCTGGTCAGCGCCGCCAACGCACCGACCATAAAACCATTGCGGCGACCAAGCGTCGCCCCCGCGATAATGGCGATGGCACTCACGGGTTTAAAG
>URBA01000255.1 GCA_900545905.1 uncultured Collinsella sp. | reverse complement strand
AGGGGCTTATCGACCGTCTGACGAGTTCGTATTCCAAGGTGATGCTCACCAACTCGGCGCTGTTGGCATTGGGTATTACCGGCATGATTACTCCGCAGGCGTCGTCGCTGCTGCACAACGGCTCAACGATCGCCTACAGCCTGGGCAACGCAAAGGCTTACCTGCGCTAGCGTTTTCGATTGAGTATATGGCCTGCATTCGGGCGGCACCGCAGCCGCCAGGGTGCAGGCCTTCTTTTGTTTGACGAGATGTTAGCTCGGATATATGCTTGTGCTAGCACTGCTAGCAAATGCTGAAGGTGAGGTTGAGATGGCTACCGTTGGCAGCATGGCGCAGGTGAACGTTCGCGTGGATCGCCAGGTCAAGAACCGTGCCGAGGAGGCACTGCGGCTTTCGGGCAGGTCATTGCCCGAGCTCATCAAAAAGGTGGTGGCCAAGGTCGCACAGGGTGGCGGGCAGTGTGAAGAAGTGCTGTCTGCCGTTGATGGCCGGCAACAGACCGTCGCGCACGATACTCCGTTCGCCGTATCATGGGCAGCGGCCGACCGGCTTTATGCAGATTTGGGCATCGCTACGTCGCCCGTATCCGACGATCGCGATTGGGACGTAATCTATACCGACGCCATGGATGAGCATTATCGCCAAAAGGGGATGATCCAGTGAGTGGGGCGCCTCTCAAGATCATGGTAGACGCCAACGTATGGGTCGATTCGTTTTGCGTCGACCATGCCGAGTCTCTTGCCGCGCGTGCGTTTATTGGGCGGGCGACGGAGACGGGGGCGTTGTTGTTCTTCCCGGTGCATATCGCTAAGGACGTGCTGTACGTTGTCCAACACGAGCTGAAGCGTAGCGTTCTTGCCAGCGGGGGAGCGCTCGACGAGGCATCTGCCCGTGCAATTGGCAATGCAGCGTTGGCGTTTGTTCGGAACATGACCGAAAACGCCACGGCCGTGGGTGCAGATGCGTCGGACCTTTGGCTGGCCGACAAATACTTAGCGCTCCATCGCGATTACGAGGACAACTTGGTGCTCGCCGCGTGCAAACGCGCCCAGGTTGATTACTTGGTGACCAACGATCGCAAACTGCTCGAACATGCCGATCTTGCAGCAAAGACACCTCGTCAAATGATGCCGATTCTTGCTTTGGCCGAACGCAGCGGCGCGGCTATCGGTTGACGCGAACTGTTTGCGGGTCTCTTGGACGACGATGCGCCAAGGGGCCCGCGTCTGCTATTTACAAAAGCTCGGCCTTAATGGCGGGACTTTCTGCGAGCTGCTCGGCTGCCTTTTCGTCGGAGCTGTCGAGTGCTGCCAGACTGCGGTAGACCCACTCGTTGACCTGGGTGTTCTTGACGCCTGCGGTCTGCATAAGGGTGCCTGCCTCGCGGATTGCTGCGAACAGATCGGCTTTGGGATCCGCGAGCTCGACCTCGATGCCGTGGTGGGCGGCCACGCCGCGGTTCTCGCTCACGTGGTCGATAAAGCTCTCGACGGTCTCAAGCTGCTGGGCGAGAGCTGCATTATCGTCGGCGTCCAGCGCAACGAGTGCGTTCGATACCGTGAGGGCGGGATGTCCGCAGGGGACAAAGCCTTCGATGACATCCATAGCTTCGGTAATGGTTGAGCCCAGGCCTGCGAGGGCATTGACGAGTTGCTGCTTGGTATCCATAACGGTCCTTTCGACGGGTCAATTTCGCTTGGCGAAAATATACGTGACGCGATCGGTAGCAAAAGTGCGAAGTGCGGCGCACATTGGGGTCTTCACAGCTCGTGCATAGAACAGCTGTCCGCTTTCAGAACGTGGTAAGATAACACTCCACAAGCGGGGCTCGCCCCGCATGTTCCTTGAAAAGTCGACGGGTGTTGGGCGCTCGTGCCCAATGCCATCCAGACTTTCCCGACATTCGGGGGCGACTGGTTTCGACACGATAGCTCTGAGAGAGGAAGCAAGCCGAGGTCTCCTCGCCTCGTTAAACAGGGGTACCGTCAAATTGAATTGACAACAACTCTTCTTTTGAGCCTATGGCTCTCGCTGCTTAATTTATAGCGGCGCGTCAACCCGGTGATTTCCCCGACACCGGCGCGACGTCATTTTAGGGGAATGCTCCTGCGCACGTAATCGGTATGGCGCAGGCTAAGACCGAACCGGTTAGGACGCCGCGAGCGTGTCGCTGCGCGCAAAGCGTCCGAGACTAAACCAGCGACTGAGCTTGGAGATGCCAATCAGGGGGCTTTCGTGGACCGGAGTTCGATTCTCCGCGCCTCCACCATAAGCAACAGACAGGTAGATATTCATATCTACCTGTCTTTTTATTTCTAGTCCGTACCGCGGAGAATCGAACTCTGTGCAGGGCGCGAGCGTTAAACAAACGCGGAGCGTTTGTAGCGAGTGGGCGAGGACGCCGGCAGGCGGCCGAAGCCGGTGCGGGTTCGCGAAGCGAACGCGCGGATTCTCCGCGCAATCTATCAGCCCAATATGGATGCGATGTTCATCGAATTTCAGCTGGCCATGCCCCGCGCCAACGCAAGCCCCAAACCGCGGAGAATCGAACTCTATGCAGGGCGCGGGCGTAAAGAAAACGTCGCAGCAGCGCAGGTGGGACGCGCTTTCCCAATGGCGGCCCAGGCGGAAAGCACGTCCCGGAATCCGCATTCAGACTGGGACGTAGTTTCCGGATGGCGCCTCAAGCGGAAACTGCGACCCGGAATCGAGCCGTAGAGTGGGATATGCTTTCCCAATGGCAGCTCAAGCGGAAAGTACATCCCGGAATCCTCGTTCGGAATGGGATGCAGTTTCCAAATGAATGGCTAGCGGAAAGTTCATCCCGGAATCCGCGCTCAGAACGGGACGCGCTTTCCCAGCGGCGGTCCAAGCGGAAAGCGCA
>URBA01000254.1 GCA_900545905.1 uncultured Collinsella sp. | reverse complement strand
GGTCGCTGGCGGTCGTTGCCTCGGTGGCGGCGGGAGCGACGTCGGACTTCACGGCCTCGGCAGCAGCGCCGGCGGCAACGCTCTTGGCGTCAGCCTTGCCCTGGAAGGCATCGTTGAGCTTGGCGGCCTTTGCGGCGTTCTTGGCGGCGAGCTCCTCCTGGGAGATCTCGGCCTCCTCGGCGCACTTCTGGGCGTCATAGGCACGGAAGAACGGATAGTACAGAACGAAGTCGACGACCAGGATAAGGGCGAGCATCACAAAGGCGAGCGGCTGGAAGCCCAGGCCCATGATGGTGCCGATGGGGCCGGGGACGGTCCAAGGCAGGGTGTACATAAAGCCGTTCATGCCCAAGAAGTCGATAAAGATCTTGAGGATCCAGATGTTGGCGATCGGGGCAAAGACAAACGGGACAAAGAAGACGGGGTTGAGTACGATGGGCGCGGCGAACAGCAGCGGCTCGTTGACGGCAAAGCAGACGGGGACGATGGCGGCCTTACCGACGGCGCGCATCTCCTGAGACTTGGCCAGGAAGCAGAACATAAAGACCAGGACGAGCGTGGCGCCAGTGCCGCCCATGCAGACGACGAAGTACTGGGCGCCCTGGGTCAGGACAGCGGAGGCGTGCTCGCCGGCCTGGAATGCAGCCAGGTTGTCGGTCATGTTGGCAACGAGAGCGGCGGCGATGGCGGGCTCGACGATTGAGGGGCCGTGGACGCCCACGAACCAGAAGAGGCTCATGGCGCCGTAGATCACAGCGAGGCCGATGTAGCCATCGGCAGCGGTGAACAGGGGCTGGAACACCTGGATGACACCCTGGGCAAAGCAGAAGCCAAAAGCAGCGCGGAAGACGATGTCAAAAACCCAAAAGACGGTGATGCAGACGGAGAAGGGGATGATGTCCTTAAAGGTCTGCGAGATGTTGGGCGGAACCTGCTCGGGCATCTTGACGGTGATGTTGCGCTTAATGAAGAACTTGTAGATGATGCCAGTCACAAACGCAGCGATGAAAGCGGTCAGCAGGCCCTTGGAACCAAGGTAGGTGGTGTTGAAACCGCTGGCGGCGTCCGTGGCGATCGTGTCGCTCGAAAGGAGCAAGAAGCCGATGATGGCCGCGCACATGCACGAGATGAAGTTGATCTGGTTGTTCTTGGGCAGATCGCGGTTCTGAGCGTCGGCGAAGTGCTTGGCCGTGGTGGCGGCGCAGGCGATGGCCAGGATGCCCATGGAGTAGTTGTAGCACTTCCACAGGGCGTTGTTGATGTCATCGGGCCAGTAGAAACCCCAGATGTTGGGGACCGAGGCTACCAGGCAGAAGATGGACGAGAAGATGATGATGGGGATGACGGAGATAAAGCCGTCGCGGATCGCCTTGAGGTACTTGTTGCGGGCGATCGCGTTGAAAAAGGGCTGGCCTTTTTCGATGGTGGCGATGAGTTGCTCCATGCAATGCTCCTAAGAGTCGGTGGGTTAGCAACGATGGTAGCTTTTGGCGTTCGGTTGCCAAAATGTTGACGTTGCCATTTTGCGACACAAAAAAAAGACGCGAACCGGTGGTTCCTGTGCCTGCGAACCGTCGATTCCTTATGCGTAAACGTTTGAGCCGCCCGGTGGCTCTGTGTTTGCACAATGGCAACGTTAACATTTGGGCGCCAAAAGCCGTTTGGGGAAGCAAAAATGTCGGTGAACGGTAGGTTTTGGGTGGTGAGCGTATGGTGGGGGAGGCGTTGGATATACTTGAAGGCGTTAAAAATGACTGCGTAGGGTGCCACCAATGGCATCGTCGACATAGAAAGATCGACCTATGGCCGCTGTTAAAAAATCGGTTTCTGTTAAGGACGTGGCGCGTCTCGCGGGCGTTTCGGAGCAGACAGTCTCGCGTACGGTGCACGATTCGCCCAGCGTGCGCCCCGAGACCAAGGAGCGCGTGCGTGCCGCCATGCGCGAGCTGGGGTATCGCCCCAATTTTGCCGGTCGATCGCTGCGCCGCGGTAAGTTTAAGACCGTCGGCGTCGCCATGTTCAACATTACCGGCACCGGCAATCTCGACCGTATGGAGGGCTTTGCCGCCGCGGCCGATAAGCACGGCTATGCCATCACCCTCACTAAAGTAGACGGGCATCCGTATACCCTCGAGAGCGCATCGTCGCGCATGAGCGCACTGCCAGTGGACGGTATGGTTGTGATCATGAATCGCATGCCGGCAGACTTTGGCACTTTTGAGCCGCTGCCCGGCATGCAGACGGTGCTCGTTACGATGTTGGAGCACCCGCTCTGTTCAACGGTCGATAACGACCAGTTCGATTGCTCGCGCCAGGTGGTCGAGTACTTGCTGGAGCAGGGGCACAAGACCGTGCACTTTATCTCGTGTCCCGAGCGCTCGCTTTCGGGCATGCGGCGCGAGGAGGGCTGGCGTGAGACATTGCGTGCGCATGGTATTGAGCCGCCGCGGCTTATCCGCGGTGACTGGACGGCGCAGAGCGGATATGCCGCCGGGCAGGCTCTGGCAGACGATCCGACATGCACGGCTATCTATGCTTCGAACGATGCTATGGCCTATGGCTGCATTCGCGGGCTCGAGTCGCGCGGGAAGCGCGTGCCACAGGACGTGAGCGTGGTGGGCGTTGACGATAGCCTGGGCGATATCGTGCCCGATCGTCGCCTGACAACGGTACGTTTTGATAACAAACGCGTCGGCATGTGGGCGGTCGATAAGATTGCCGGCGCCGAGGGCGTCGCACCTAGCGTGGAACATATGCTGATCCCTGGCGTGCTCGTCGAGGGCGATACGGTACGCAGTTTGCGCTAGGGTGCGGACCTGTTTGGGTCGCGCTTCTTTGTGTTTGATATTGTTCGAAATGGTTTAAAAACCTGTCTCTTATACACATCTCCGAGCCCACGAG
>URBA01000253.1 GCA_900545905.1 uncultured Collinsella sp. | reverse complement strand
AAGCCTGCTTGGAGCCCAGCAGCATCACGGCAAACCAGCGGGCATCCTCATCGTCGTCAAAATCGGCCACGAGCACGTCGGTGGACTCGGCTTTCTCGGCTTTGGTGAGCTCGGAGGAGATAAACTCTGCAATCTGCTGCGACAGGTCCACGAACTCGCGCTCGCCAAAGAAATAGCCCTTGAGCTCACCACCAAACGCAGAGTTCTCGGCAAACGTGGCGCGTTTGTTGTCGGCCGAGGTACGCGCGCGGCGCAGATGTGTGGTTACGAAATTGCGCACGGTACGGCTCTCGATATCCAACTCGCGCTGGCTCATAACGTTGACGGCAGAGTCAAAGTCCAGGATATGCAGAATCGCGTGATTGATTTTCATATACGGCATTCCGTTCTAGATCGAATTGAGCACGAACCAGTATAGCTGTCGAGCCCGCCCCAGGCGCATCGAAGATTGGTGCATCGGGGACAGGTTGCTTTGCACCAATGGTTAGCGCAGGAGCTCGGACTGCCAAGCCTCGAGCTGTTCTGCCAAGCTCTTGCCGGCAGCGGGCATGTCGATCTGGGGACGTTTGGGCAGAAGCGCACACTTAAGAATCGCAACGATAGTCTGCGAGACAAAGCGTCGCGTATCCTTGTCAAAGCCTTGCGCAGCCTGGAGCATCACGGGCAGGCTCTCGCGCAGATTCCCAGCGATATCAGCAAACCGCTCAGCACCCGTAGCCTCAAACACGGAGAACAACGCATCTACAAAACGCTCGCGCTCACTAGGCGACACCGCAAGCAGCATCTCGCGAATGGAGCCATCAACGTATCGAGCACCGGCGGACAGGCGCTCACAGTACACGAAGTCGCGACCATCAACCACCCAGCTAAAGGGATTATGCTGAAGCAGGCTGAACTCGGTGCTCTCAACGATGGCATAGTCCTCCTGTGTCTCGAACATCATGCCAAAGATCGACGACCGAGGTAGCGTCTTGTCGATTCGACCGGAAAGATCGGCAAAGGCGTCGCCGTTCAGGAACTCCTCGACGAAGCCCGGACCATCATGGGAATATGCCCGTTCGATTCGCTCACGGGCGACATCGGAGCACATCGCCGCACCGTACACCGCAAGGTTTCCACCCTTGGAATGACCTCCGCACAAAAGCGGCCCGTCAATCACATCCGCCGCCTCGTCCACATAACGCGCCGCGGATTCCTGGGCCGGCACAGGACACCGGAACGCCATGTTAAAGTCCTCTTTCCAGCCCACAATCGTGCTGTCGGTCCCCCGGAAGGCAAGATAGCTAAACCCCGCCGGAAACCGGAACGTCATGGCCGCGAACTGCTCCGTTGTCTCGGCATCACTCACGCTACGATAGCCGCAAACACGAACGCCACGGTAGCGAGGGCTTGCTGCCACAGCCTCCAACAAGGCACGGCTCCCCTCTGGGTCCCACAAGTCGTCAATCATGTCCCGGTAGCACTCGGCACGCAGCAGTTCGCGTACGTCTAGGCCCTGCCAGTTCGTCAGCTCCGCCATATCACCCGGCAAACGCAAATAGGACAACCACGCAAAGACCAGGCTATCCACCGCGCAGAACGGCCGCTCCTCAAACGGATCAAATGCCGTCTGAGCATAGGTCAAAAAATTAGGCGAATCCGACATGGCCCTCCCATCAACTATGGTGTATTGGGATGGTGCAAAGTAACCTGACCCCCTCGCACCAAAAAGGCGCCCGGACCGTGTGGCCCGGACGCCTTTCATTGTAGCCTGTTGCCCAAAAGAGCTTGATTTAGCAGGAGAAGTCGACGCTGTCGATGATGTCCTTGAGGGCCTTGGCGGAGGCGGTGAGCTCATGCTGCTCGTCATCGTTCAGCGGCACGGGGACGCGGCAGACGACGCCGTCGCGGCCAACGACCGTCGGCATGGAGATAGCCAGATCGGACAGGCCATACTCGCCCACCATGAGCGAGGAGACAGGCAGAACGGTCTGCTCATCGCGCATAACGGCGGTGCAGATGCGCTTGACGGCCATGGCGACGCCATAGTAGGTGGCGTGCTTCTTCTCGATGATGGTGTAGGCGGAGTTCTTGACGTCCTCAGCGATGCGCTTCTCGGCAGCCTCATGCTCCAGGTGGCCGTGAAGCTCACAGAAGGTGTTCAGCGGAACGCCGGCAACCTGAGCGCTGGACCAAGCGACAAACTCGGAGTCACCGTGCTCGCCCATGACATAGGCCTGGACATCGCGCGGGTCAACCTCGACGTGGGCACCAAGCATCTGCTGCAGACGGCCAGTGTCGAGCACGGTGCCGGAGCCGATGACATGGCCCTCGGGCAGGCCGGACATCTTGATGGCAGCATAGGTCAGAACATCAACCGGGTTGGAGACGATTAGCAGAATGCCGTCGAAGCCGGACTTCTTAATCTCGGGAATAATGGACTTGAAGATGCTGACGTTCTTGTTGACCAGGTCCAGGCGGGTCTCACCGGGCTTCTGGGCAGCGCCAGCGGTGACGACGATCATGGCGGCGTCGGCGACATCGGAATAATCGCCGGCGTAGATCTTCATCGGCTCGGCAAACGTCATGCCGTGCGCGATATCCAGGGCCTCACCCTCGGCACGGTTCTTGTCCACGTCGATGAGGACCATCTCTGAGAACAGACCGCTCTGCATCAACGCGAACGCCGAAGACGAACCGACGAAACCGCAGCCGACAATAGCGACCTTCTTCTCGTTAACCATTAGAAACTCCCATCTCTCTCCACAAACAAGCCGCCCGGGAACGACCCGAGCGGCTTGCCGTAATCCCAATACATCCAATCGGGACTTTGATTATGCTCCTATTCGCAGCCAAAAATCGACCGTTTACCGAAATTGTTTGCAGAATTCGTAAAATAACTGCACGAAATCGGTTTCGAGCTATTGACGAGCCGAAATAGCTTTCTAA
>URBA01000252.1 GCA_900545905.1 uncultured Collinsella sp. | reverse complement strand
TGATGTAAGGGCGCGACAAGTCGGCGCCGCGCTCGACCCGTCAGGGCCGCCTTACCGGCTCCGGTCCGCTACAGCGGCGCGGCTGCCGGGGTCAGCTGCTTGATGTATGCCCACATGCGCTGCTTGGCGGCTTTGTCAGTGAGCGCCGCCTCAAAACCGTCGAGCGCGAGCACGCGACGACCCTGCACATGAGCGACCAAGCCGGGCTTGAGCATGGCGGTATCGAAGTCGTCGATTGCCACGAGCATGTCGGCATAGGTCTCGCGCATGGTATCGGCCGCGCGATCGTCCAACAGCAGGACCGCCTCGGGGTCCAAGGCCTCGAGCGCTTCGCGGAACAGCTCGCACGGCAGGCCCTCGCCTATCGCAACCGCTCCGTCGCCCGCGCCGGCAACACTTGCCAGCACGCAGAAATCCTCGGGCGCGTAGCCGATGGCACCGAGCGCCTTGCGCAGCGCGGCGCCGTCTGGACCGGCAGCCAGCTCGCCGCCCGAACGCTCGGCCTCGTCCAAATCGCCTTTGACCAGCACGATCGGCGAGCACGCGTTGCCCACGATGCGCACGCCACGGACCGCAAGCGATGTGAGCTCCTGCTCGGCCGCCTGGGCGATGGCTTCTTTTTTCTGGCTTTGTGACGTGGACATGCGCTCTCCAATCGTTTGCGTGCCCACCATTATATAAAAGAGCTGCCCGCGAGTGGTTGCTTTGCGGGCGGCTGGGTATAAGCACGGTCGTACTGAGTTTTACGCGGCCGAGCCGCGTCGTATTATGGAGGTCACCATGGCTGACATTAAGCAGATTACCCCCGAGAACTTCGATTCCATCGTTAACGACAGCCTGCCCGTGCTGGTCGATTTTTGGGCACCCTGGTGCGGGCCCTGCCGATCGCTCTCGCCCATCGTGGACGAGGTAGCCGATGAGCTGGCGGGCAAGCTTGCCGTTGCCAAATGCAACGTCGACGACAACCAGGACCTGGCCATGAAGTATGGCGTCATGAGCATCCCCACGCTGATTGTGTTTAAGAACGGCGAGGAGATTGACCGCTCGGTTGGCGCTCTGCCCAAGGCGAGGCTGCAGGCGCTGCTGGAGAAGCATCTGTAATACGCTTGTTACTTGCCCGCCGTCCATGAGCGGTTTTGCACCGCTTGCCGGACTGCCGGGTGCGGCGCGTGCGACCACGGATAGTATGGTAGCTACAAACAGCCCCCAGTGAACGGGTGCGAGTCGCACAGACTCGCACCCGTTTTCTTATGCAGCGGCGCGCAGAGCGGGCGTAGTAAAATCTGAACCACTGGATTACCGTCCACACAAGGAGATTCCCATGCATGACGTTGGAATGAACATGAGCCAGCTTGCCATGAGCGTCAAGCAGGTCGACGACACTATTGAGCTCGCTCACGAGTGGAGCCATCAGCTGCTGCATGCGACCGAGAACTTTGACATGGAGCGCATTGGCGCCAAGCTCGAGGCCGCCATGTCTGCGCTGCACGAGGCGCACGATGCGCTCGAGGGCTACGAGGAGGCCATCGAGGCCGACCACAACTCCGTCGGCTCTGTGAAGCTGGTGTAACGTGGCCGAGCACGAGCACGCGCACGATCACGGTGCGGACGACGATGCGAGCTGCCGCTGCAGCGGCCCCAGCTCCGAGCTGGTCCGCTTTTCGGTCACCGCGCCCGACGACCTGCTGCGCCGTTTTGACGAGCAGATCGCGCGCCGCGGTGACGTGGCCAACCGCTCCGAGGCCGTGCGCGACCTGATTCGCGCCTCGATTGCCAAGGAGCAGATGCGAACGCCCGACGAGCAGGTCATCGGGTCGCTCACCATGATTTACGACCATCACACCGGCGACCTGACGCGCCGCCTGGACGAGGTGCAACACGACTACACCGACGAGATCGTATCGACCATGCACGTGCATCTGGATCACCACAACTGTTTGGAGATTCTGGCACTTAAGGGTCGCGGCGAGCGTGTCTACGAGCTGGCTGACCGTCTGCTGGGCCTGCGCGGCGTTAAACACGGCGAGCTCACCTGCGCCGCCACCGAGCAGAGCCTGGGGCTGTAACAGCACACATTTCAACGAAGGAGGGTCGCATGCGACATGCGCATATCCATGTAACGGGCATTGTGCAGGGTGTCGGCATGCGACCGTTTGTGTATCGCGAGGCCATGGCGCACGACATTTGCGGCTGGGTGCTTAACGCGGGCGATGGCGTGCATATCGAGGCGCACGCTCCTGGCGAAGCACTCGACGAATTTGTCGACGCGCTTTCCGAGCATGCGCCTGCGGCGTCTCGCGTGGAGCATGTCGAGGTTGTGGACCTAGCACCCGGCAACTGGGACGCCGCTAACGAGCGGGGCTTTCGCATTGTGGCGTCGCAGGATCAAACCGCCCACACGACGCTCATCTCGCCCGACATCGCTACGTGCGATGACTGCCTGCGCGAGCTATTCGACCCCGCCGACCGACGCTTTCACTACCCCTTTATCAACTGCACCAACTGTGGACCGCGCTTTACCATCATCCGCTCGCTGCCCTATGACCGAGCGGCTACCTCGATGGATCGCTTTCCCATGTGCCCCACCTGCGCCTCAGAGTATGCCGACCCGCTCGATCGGCGGTTTCACGCGCAGCCCGATGCCTGCTTTGATTGCGGACCGCATATTACGTGGCGCAAGGCCGATCGCGGCGTGGAGCCGACGGCGGTCGACGCGACACCAGCCGTCGGCTCCACGCGCGAGGCCAGCGATGCCATCATCGAACGCTGCGTCGAGCTGCTGGCTGGCGGCGGCATCGTCGCCATCAAGGGTCTGGGCGGATTCCACCTGGCCTGCGATGCCACCAACGAACAGGCGGTGTGCGAGTTGCGCCGTCGCAAGCGTCGCAGCAATAAGCCGCTCGCCGTTATGGTGTGCGGCCCTGTCTCTTATACACATCTCCGAGCCC
>URBA01000251.1 GCA_900545905.1 uncultured Collinsella sp. | reverse complement strand
AAGCGCCAAACCTCGGCCATGACATCCTTTCGATTGTGACGACAAAGGCCGCCCCACGGGAGCGGCCCTGCAACGTAGGCGTTTGCGCCGGTTATTTGTCCTCGAGATAGCGAGAGAGGAACTCGCGAGTGCGCTGATGTTTGGGGTTGCCAAAGAGCTCGGCCGGCGCGGCGTCCTCGAGCACCACGCCCTTGTCCATAAAGACCACGCGGTCGGACACCGTGCGGGCAAAGGCCATCTCGTGCGTGACGACAACCATGGTCATGCCGTCGGCCGCGAGCTTGCGCATGACCTCGAGCACCTCGCCCACGATCTCGGGGTCGAGTGCCGAAGTCGGCTCGTCGAACAGCATGATCTGCGGATTCATGCATAGGGCACGAGCGATGGCCACGCGCTGCTTTTGGCCGCCGGACAGGCGACCCACGGCGGCGTGCGCGAACTTTTCGAGCCCCACGCTTGTCAGATGCCCCATCGCGACCTTCTCGGCCTCGGCCTTGCTCATCTTTTTGAGCGTGACGGGCGCGAGCGTGCAGTTGTCGAGCACATCCATGTTGTTGAACAGGTTAAAGCCCTGGAACACCATGCCGATGTCCTCGCGGAGTTTATTGATATTGCAGCGCTCGGCCGTAAGGTCCTGGCCGTGGAACCAGATGTGGCCCGCGTCCGGGGTCTCGAGCAGGTTGAGGCAGCGCAGAAAGGTCGATTTGCCCGAACCCGAAGCACCGATGATGGTGACGACCTCGCCGGGATTGACGGACAAGTCGATACCCTTGAGCACCTCGAGCGAGCCGAAGCTTTTGCGCAGGCCCTCGACGCGGATGAGTGACTCTTTAGTTTGTGCGGCGGCCGCGGTGCCGGTAGTGGCGGTATCTGCCATGATGATTCTCCTCGTCTTGAGCCTAGTTGGAGCTGGGCAGCGTTGCCGGGGCCTCGGCGCCGAGTTTTTTGCCAAAGGCTTCGAGCAGGCGGCTCGCCACGAGCGTCAGGATCAGGTAGACCACGAGCGCCACGCAGTAGACCTCCATCTGGCGGTAGTACACGCCGGCGACGGTGGTGGTGGCATACATGAGGTCGAACACGCCGATGACCGAGAGCACCGACGAATCCTTGATGTTAATGATGAGCTCGTTGGTGAGCGCCGGAATCGCGTTTTTAATGCCCTGGGGGAACACGACCTTGCGCATAGCCTGCCACTGCGACAGGCCCAGCGAGCGCGCTGCCTCGGCCTGGCCGGGATCGATGGACTCGATGCCGCCGCGCAGGACCTCCATCATGTAGGCGGTAGAGTTGAGCGAGATGGTGACGAGACCGGCGGTGAAGGTACTCCAAATCTGGTTGGCCCGGGCGGTCTCGAAGCCCATGCCGCGCAAAACGGTGAAGCCCGCGTAATAGATGAGCAGGCCCTGAACCATCATGGGCGTACCGCGCACGATGGTGGAGTAGATGGTCGCAAAGCCGCGGCCGATACTCTTAAAGAAGCGTACCAGGTCGTTGTCCACGCGGTCGAACGTCTGAATGCGCAGGAACACAAAGAGCAGCGCCAGGAAAAAGGCGATGACGGTACCGAAGGTCGCAAGTGCGATGGTGATCTCGATGCCGCGGATAAAGAAGTCGCCGCTCTTGTAGGTCATGTAGACCAGGCTCGACAAAAAGTCGCTGGGGTTGGAGTCCGAGACAATGCTCACCTGCACCAGGTCGATAAATGACATGACGCAACGGTCGACAAAGAAGATCGCCGCAATAGCAACGACGACGTAGCTGCCCAGGCGCGCGCCGCGGCGGAAACGCTCGGATGCGAACGGCGACGTTTCGCGATAGTCGTTCCAATGCATGAGCTTGGTGACCAGCGCCGACGCCGACACGACGAGCCAAGCCCAAAGGATTGCCCAGAGGCAGTCTTGGAAGATACCGGTGGGGGCCAAGAAGCTCATCGGCGTGGGGTTGCGCTGGCTAAACGCTAGGCCGAGCGCCGCGATGACGCTCGTGCCCAGGTATACATAACGGTGGTCGGCCTTGATAAAGGAGGCCAGGCGATTGATGGTTTTCATGCTGCCTCCCTATGCCGGCTGACGGTCGAGGCACGCGTCCCACATTTGGTCGCGCTCCTCTTGGCTAATGCCTTTGAGTGTCTTGTCGATGAGCTTAAGCAGCTTATCCGAGCCCTTGCGGCAGCCGACGTTTGCCGCGACCTCCTGCTTAAAGCCCTCGCCCTCGGCAAAATGAATAGGGACAATGCCCGGATTTTGGGCCATATAGCCCTTCTCGTTCTCGGTGTTGTAGGTCACGGCGTCGCACGTGCCCTGCAGCAGATTCGAGAACACCGTGGGGACCGAATCGACCGGGTTCTTGTGCACAACGCCCGGGATCTCGTCGATGACGGTATCGAGCATGGTGTCCTTTTGGCCGAGCACCGTGGCACCACTGAAGTCGCTGAGCTTGGTGGCGTTTTGGTAGGGGGAACCCTCTTTTACAAACAGGCCAAAGTAGCCAATGAAGTACGGGTCGGAGAAGCCGACGGACTCCTCGCGCTCGGGCGTGGCGCTCATGCCGGCGATGATGAGGTCGATCTGGCCGTTGTTGAGCGAGTCGATAAGGCCCGAGAAGCTCTGCTTGACGGCAACGGGCTCGCCACCGAGGGCCTTGCAGACGATCTTGGCGATCTGCACGTCGTAGCCATCGGCATAGGCGCCCTGCACGTTGTCGATGGGGATCGTGAACTCGCTGGCCTCGGAAACCTGCCAGTTGTACGGGGCGTAGGCCGCCTCCATGCCGATGCGGATCTTATCCTTGCCGATCACGGAATCGGACAGGTCGTCGCGACCGCCGCCCGTCGTGGGCTGAACCACCTTGAGCGTGGACGGGCGCTGACAGCCGGCGAGCGCGCCGGCGACGACGGAAGCGCTCGCAGCGAGAGCGCTACCCAAAAAGATGCGACGGCTGCATACCGGCTG
>URBA01000250.1 GCA_900545905.1 uncultured Collinsella sp. | reverse complement strand
CCGAAGCCGCCGTTCCCGGTTGCCATGGCAGCTACACCGTGACGGGCGACCGCCCCGCCATCGAGCGCGACCCGAACTCTCCCCTTCTAGCAGCGCTCAAGCGTGCCGCCGATGACGTGACGGACGCGGACACGACCGTCGGCTTCTTTACCGGCTACACCGACACCGCCGTCATTGCCGGCAAAACAGGTAACCGCAATTGCATGAGCTACGGCCCCGGCTCGTTGGCGCTCGCGCACAAGCCCAACGAGTATGTGCCCCATGCCGATATCGTTCGTTGTCAGCAGGTGCTAATCGCGCTCGCCGATAACGTGCTCTGGGACGCGAGCGGCCAAGTTGGGGCATAATAAGCCGCGAACAAACTGACTCGTGCGTTAGGACCGCCCATGAAAGCACTTCCGTTTCCCTGCATCCGCCCAGCTCAGGATCGCGTGCTCGAAGCGCTGCCGCAGATGGGCGGCATCCTGAGCGGCAACGACGCCCTGCGCGGCGCCATCGCCGACGGGCTCATGCTCAAAGATCCGGGTGCGGCATACTACGTGTACGAGTGTTCGGGAGAGCCGGGGCGCGTGACAGGCGTTGTAGCAATTTGCCCGGTCGACGTACTGGCGGGCGACGGCGTAACCCCCGCAGATGCGACCGTAGCCGCCCGTGCAATCGCCGAGCTTAAGGTGCAGCCCCGCCCTGTGGCACTTACCTACGAAGCCTCGCCCGTCATGGATATCATCCTCGGCGCCGCCAAAGAGGGCGCGTCGCTCTATGCCGTCACCGACCCCGCCGGCATTACACACCGCGTGTGGGAGGTCAAGCGCGAGGACGCCGTTGCCGCCATCCGAGCCATGCTCGATCAGGCACCGGAGCCGACGCCGGCAGACGACCCCGCCTACGCTGCCGCGCTGACAGGGGCGGCGCAACTCCTGGCAAACGAGGCCTGCACAGCTGGCACCTACACGGGCAAAGAGCCGTTCAACTTTGCTGTAGCCGCGCTGTTCCCCGCCGCGCAGGTCAGCGGCAGCGCGCCGCAGGTTCCGACGGGTCTGCTCACTCACCAGGTCTCACGGTTCTAGCGAACTCAAACGCTAAGCTGGAAAACCCAGCATCCAAACAAACAAGGGGCGGAGATGCAGCAAACGCATGCACCTCCGCCCTTTTCGCATCAAACAATTACGCCGGTAAACCGGGCCGCAACGTCAGCGTTATCCACGCTGCGGACCTGCCGCCGCCACGAGCGGTTCAAGCCCCAGCTCGCGCGCGTAATCCTCCTGCGTAAAGACTTCGACCAGCTCAAACGTGTCGGATTCGTCGTCAAACGCAAAGTGCAGCACCGAGCAGTTGCCCGGCACGCGCTCGTGCTCGTCGGCCGCCGCTCCCCTCACGTGATCCAAAAACTCCTTGATGGCCGAGCCATGGCTTACCGCGAGCACGCACGTATGGTCCGGACGCTGCATAAGATCGGTCAGCGTCGCCACCATGCGCGTGCGCACCTGGATCTGGCCCTCGCCGCCAAACTGCCGATAGAAGTCGCGCCACGGGCGCTCGGGCATAAGCATCACGCGCTCGGCCTCAAAGTCGCCAAAATACCACTCGCGCAGGCCATCAAGGCGCTCGTAGGCAAGACCCGGCCACAGGCTGGCGATGGTCTGCTCGGTGCGGTGCAGCGTAGAGGTGTAGGCGTGGTCGGGCTCAATGCCACGTGCGCGCAAAAACATACCGGCGCGCGCCGCCTGCTCGCAGCCCAACTGCGTGAGCGGCGAGTCACTCCAACCCTGAATGATGCGTTTAAGGTTGAATATCGTTTGTCCATGACGGACCAGATACAGATCTTTATTCATAGGGGTCCTTTCGTTTGTTACCAACCCAAGAGCGAAAACGCCCCGTCGAAATAGCCAAATTGAAGCACGGCACCGTTGTCGGGTTGCTCTCCCCCGCCGGTCACGCATCTAAGAAACTCATGGCAGGCAGAGCCGTGGGAGACCGCAAGCACACAATCGTGCTGCGGTCGAGCCATAATACGAGTCAGTGCCGCAACCATGCGCGCCCGAAGCTCGCCTTCCGACTCGCCACCAAAGGCCACCGGATAATCACCCCAGGGCTGCGGCGGCATATCGCGATTTGATGTGCCTTCCAGCGAGCCCAGGCGCCACTCGCGCAGGTCGTCGACCGGCTCTATGGGAAGGTCCTCGCCAACAATCAGCTCGGCCGTGTGACGTGCCCGACCCAACGGAGACGAATACGCATGGTCAAAGGAGATGCCACGCGCCTTAAACGCGGCGCGCGTCGCCAGCGCCTGCTCGCGCCCGCGCGCCGTAAGCGGCGAATCGTGCCAGCCCTGCAAAATGTTCTGCACATTGAGCTCAGTCTGCCCATGCCGCACCAAATACAGATCTGCCACACACCCTCCCCTCGTACCACCACAAAGGGGACAGGAGCCTTTGTGGTGATTTTGCCGCCGGATTGCACCGCAACGACGCACAACTACAGCAGCACGTCGGTAAGCGGACGCTTGGGTACGTGGTGCACCTGCGCCTCGTCGCGCCAATAATTGATGGAGCCGTCGGGGTTGGAATCGATCGCATCGATCACCTGTGTCTCGGCCGGAACGCCAAACGCCATGATCAGCTTGAGCTCATACTTGTCGTTATCGAGCCCCATGGCATCGATCGCGTGGGGCGTAAAGGCCTTGAACATGCAGGCTGCCACCTCGGGCGTGGCGCTGCGGGCGGCGAGCATCATCGTCTGTGCGGCAATGCCCGTGTCGACCTCAGTAATGGGAGCGACAGGCTTGCCCGGAACGGCGCGCTCGGCCAGAATCGCGATGTAGCCGGTCGGGCGCTCACCCTCGGCAGGACCCGGCCAGTCCTTAAGTGCGCCGGCCCATGCGAGCTCGTCAAATACACGCGCGCAATCCTCGGCCTGTCTCTTATACACATCTCCGAGCCCACGAGACTACGCTGCATCTCGT
>URBA01000249.1 GCA_900545905.1 uncultured Collinsella sp. | reverse complement strand
CTCCTCGGCGTTGTCCACGATAAAGCTGTGACCGACGCGCTCCAGCATGGGGATGTCGTTGTAGGTATCACCCACGGCGGCAGCATCGGCAATATCGATGCCCAGGTGCTCGCACAGGTGCGCGACGCCGGCGCCCTTGTCGACGCCCAGGTTCATAAAGTCGATCCACTCGCGCCCGGCGTTGGTGACGTAGAGCTTGTCCGAGAACTCGGGGCTATAGGTCTCGCGGAAAGCGGGCTCGGCGTCGTAGCCGGGGAAGAAGACCGAAATCTTGTTGGACTCGAAATCAATGCCCTCAAAGCTGTCTACGTAGTTGATTGTGTTGTAGTAGACGCTGATCTCGTCGTGGTATTGATGGTCGCGGGCAAGCACGTAGAACTCGTCGAAGCAGCACAGGACGGGGACAGCGCGAGGATCCTCCGAGGCACGGTTCAAGACCTGCTGATACAGCTCCACGTCAATATTGCTCTTATAGATATAGCCGCCGCGATAGATCACGCAAGCTCCGTTGTCGGGACAAAAGGCGAGGCGGTTCTTGATGCCCTCGAACATCTCCTCGAGCTTGGGGGCGGGACGTCCGCTGGCGGGGCAGAATACGATGCCGGCGTCGGCGAGCTTGTCCAGGCGCTCATCAAGACCCTGGGGCAGCACACGCTCGTCGGTCAGCAGCGTCTTGTCCATATCGACGGCGAGAATCTTAATGTTGCCGATGTTGGCGTCCGATTCGTAAGTTTGCATAAAAATGCGCCTTTCGTTTCGAGATTGTTTCAGACGTTATAACCATCAACTAGTAGTCGAGCGTATTTTCGCAGGAATGGTGCGTATTTGCACCACGCTTCACAAAGTAATGAAAAAACTTTTCAGAAATTTGAATTTGTCGCTTGTGCTGCGTGCACTTTAGCGTAATATAGCGACCATCGAAAACGGAGACGGCAAAGGAGCCGCTTACCGAGGAAAAGGTACCGTTTGCGATATTTGAATTGCGCCCGGCGATACGTGAGAGGAGAGGCAGATGCAGTTCGTAAAGATCATCACCACTGCAGACAATGCCATCCGACGCCAGCGCGCAATTTCCCGACGACGATAACAATCGTCTCTGTCCGCATGGGGCGAAATGCTCCAACAGAGTCATTTTGAGGTCGTTGGGTTTTAGCACGACATAGCCGCATGTTTCTAGGGCATGCCTGTGCTTTATTTTGCTGAATAACCTGATATTGCACGGTTTTTGACCTCAAGGTGACTTGCAACTGACCGATGTTCTAACTAGCTACCAAGGGCGAAAGGAAACAGCCATGAGCAAGGAAAAAGTCGTTCTCGCATATTCCGGTGGTCTTGATACATCCGTATGTGTCAAATGGCTCCAGGACGAGAAGAATCTCGATGTCGTTTGTGTCTGCGGCAACGTGGGCCAGGAAGAGACCGGACTGGATGCCAAGAAGCAGAAGGCGCTCGACCTGGGCGTTCTCGATTGCCAGGTGCTCGACCTGCGCGACGAGTTCTCCGATGAGTTCCTGACCAAGGCCATCGCCGCCAACTCTATGTACGAGAATAAGTACCCGCTGCTCTCCGCTCTGTCCCGTCCGCTGCTTGCCAAGAAGCTCGTCGAGGTCGCTCACGAGTTCGGCGCCACCTATGTCGCCCATGGCTGCACCGGCAAGGGCAACGACCAGGTCCGTTTTGAGGCCGCCGTCAAGGCCCTTGACCCCGAGCTCAAGGTTATCGCCCCGGTTCGCGAGTGGGACCTGAAGTGTCGCCCCGACGAGGTCGCCTATGCCCACGCCCACAACGTGCCGGTTCCCGAGGGTGCCAACGACAACCCCTACTCCATCGACGACAACCTGTGGGGTCGTGCCATTGAGTGCGGTCACCTGGAGGATCCCTGGAATGAGCCGCTCGACGACGCTTGGGTTATGACCAAGAATCCCGAGGACACCCCGGACACCCCGACCTACACCGAGATTGAGTTTGAGACCGGCAAGCCCGTCGCCGTCGACGGCAAGAAGATGAAGCTCTCTGAGATCGTCATCGCCCTCAACAAGATCTCCGGCGACAATGGCTTTGGCCGTCTCGATCTGGTCGAGGATCGCCTGGTGGGCCTTAAGAGCCGCGAGTGCTACGAGGTTCCCGGCGCCCTGACGCTCATCACCGCCCACAAGGCGCTCGAGGACATCTGCGTCGAGGGCGACCTGCTCAAGACCAAGATCAAGCTCGAGCAGGATTGGGCCACCGCCGTGTACAACGGCCAGTGGTACAGCCCGCTCAAAAACGCGCTCGATGCCTTTATGGCCGACACGCAAAAGTTCGTGACCGGCACTGTCCGTCTGAAGTTCTTTAAGGGTAACTGCCATGTCGTCGGCCGCAAGAGCCCCTTCAGCCTCTACGACTACGGTCTGGCTACCTACGACCGCGACACCACGTTTGACGAGAAGGCCAGCGCCGGTTTTATCGAGATCGATACGCTGTCGCTCAAGACGTGGGCAAAGGTCCAGGGCCCCAGCTCTGCTGCCGCCCAGGCCTAGCGCTTCCTTCCCTTGGTATCCGCGCGGCCCATCCGCGTGATACATAACGGGCGCACGGGGTCCCTACCTTTCGTTATGCTTGCTGACACTTCTTAACATCGGTGGCCCCTACGTTCCGCCCGCATATATGATGCCGCGACTGTGGCTGAGTCCGAGCCCCGCCGGGGTTGTCCGGCGGGGCTCCTTCTATCAATTTGGCGGCTCTGCGCCTATATATATGAGGAGTATCCATTATGTTCAATGCTATCGCGCATGCTTTGCTTGCCCTCGCGCCCGAGTTCGATGCTGTAAAGGTCGAGGACGTCCCTATGAGCCTGAAGGCCTGGATCGATGGTTCGCAGGGCAACATCCGGAGGGAGACGTTGGGCGCCAAGTGTATGGCGCGTCACTTCTTTGCAAATTAGCTACATGGCTCCGCACACGGTGGGGAATGTGCAAAACTAGCGGTT
>URBA01000248.1 GCA_900545905.1 uncultured Collinsella sp. | reverse complement strand
CTACACTTCTAGCTTCGTCGGCAGCGTCAGATGTGTATAAGAGACAGGTCTTAACGATCTTGAGCCAATCGCGCGACGGCTTGGAACTCTTGTTAGTCAGGATTTCAACGCGGTCGCCCGTCTTGATCTCGTGCGTGAGCGGAGCCACCGCACCGTTGATTTTGGCGCCGACGCAGTGGTTTCCCACCTCGGTGTGAACGGCATAGGCAAAGTCGAGCGGCGTGGAGCCGGCACGAAGCGCCATGACCTCGCCTTTGGGCGTGAAGACAAAGATCTCCTGATCGAACAGATCGACCTTCAGCGAGTGCAGGTATTCCTTGGCATCGGTAATCTCG
This sequence comes from uncultured Collinsella sp., assembly GCA_900545905.1. Classification (GTDB taxonomy): domain Bacteria; phylum Actinomycetota; class Coriobacteriia; order Coriobacteriales; family Coriobacteriaceae; genus Collinsella. The sequence continues at coordinate 2,661 of URBA01000248.1, read as the reverse complement.
TCGGAAGCCGCCCAATCGAGCGAATGCTTGAGCCAGTTGATCTGGTCGTCCAAACGTTGAGCGTCATTGGTCTTGGAAGCAGACGATCCGCCCGACTTCTTATATAGCCAGTGGGCGGCAATGCCGTACTCGGCCTGCTCATGCATCTCGTAGGTTCGAATCTGAATCTCGAGCGGACGAGCCGTAGGGCCGATGACCGTCGTGTGGAGCGACTGGTAGTTATTAACCTTGGGCATGGCGATATAGTCTTTAAAGCGACCAGGCATGGGGTGCCACAGCGTATGCACCGCACCGAGCGTGGAGTAGCAATCGCGCACCGAATGGGTAATAACGCGCAGCGCCACCAGGTCGTAGATCTCGGAGAACTCCTTGCCCTTGCGCTTCATCTTTTGGTAGATGGACCAATAGTGCTTGGAGCGGCCGTTGATCTGGAAGTCCTCCAGACCAATGCGGTTGAGCTCATCGGTAAGCGTCTTGATGGTCTCGGCAAGGTAGCGCTCGCGGACCTCGCGCGACTCAGCTACCATACGCGCGATGCGCTGGTAGGCATCGGGCTCCAGGTAGAAGAAGGACAGGTCCTCGAGCTCCCACTTAATAGAGCTCATGCCCAGACGGTCGGCCAGGGGCGCATACACGTCCATGGTCTCGCGAGCCTTAAACAGGCGACGGTCCTCACGCAGGGCTGCAAGGGTGCGCATGTTGTGCAGACGGTCGGCAAGTTTGACGATAATGACGCGGATGTCCTTGGACATGGCGAGGAACATCTTGCGCAGCGTAAGCGCCTGCTTCTCGTCCATGCTATCGACTTCGATGTTGGTGAGCTTGGTCACGCCATCGACGAGCTCGGCAACCGTATCGCCAAACAGGCCGGACACATCGGCGAGCGAGGTCTCGGTATCCTCGACGGTATCGTGCAGCAGCGCGGCACACACCACATCGCAGTCCATCTTGAGATCGGCCAAAATGATGGCAACCTCGACGGGATGGTTAATGTACATCTCGCCCGAGCGGCGCTTTTGGTTGCAGTGCTTCTCGGCGGCAAAGCAGTAGGCCTGCTCAACCTTAGAAAAGTCGTCCTCATTCATATATTTGAGGCACAGGCGCTCCAGCTTGTCGTAGCTGTCCGCCATAATCTCGGGCGGCAGCTCATCGGCATGCTTATAATGCTCCATCTCCGAAAACGGCTGGAGGGTGGAATCATGGGCGGTACGGGCTGCGGCATCCATCGAGGTCCCCTTCCCCTAGGCCCGCGGTACGATCGGGCGGTTAACTTTGGCTAGCATATCAGAAGCGCACGAATCAAGCGCCCAACTCCGGAAAGCCGAGAACTCCATGCGCGAGCGCAAGCCCTCCAAATAGCGGATTGACCTGCTCAATTGCACACGGCCGGGGTTTTCGGCCATCGCAATGCGACGGGTGTCATCAAACCCCGAAACGCGACAGAAGCCAAGCTCTTCGAAGATTCCCAGACCGCTTGCCACCGAGCGCTCGTCAACCGGCGTGCGGGCATCGATGGCAAGGCACATCTGCGCGATGTCGATATCGCTCGCACTAAAGGAATCGTCCCCGGTTTTGCCGCGGTTGGAGCGCCACATGGTCTGCAGCGCGCGATAGAGCGTGACGAGCTCGTCGCGCTCGGGCGCGTAGCAGTCGAGCAGGCGCTCGTTAATGCGAGCGTCACGCGACGAATAGAGCAGGTGAATCACGGCAGGTTGCCCGTCGCGACCGGCGCGTCCGCTCATCTGGTTGAACTCAATGCTGCCAAACGGCATGTGATAGAGCACGACATGGCGGATATCGGGCAGGTTCACGCCCTCACCAAAGGCAGAGGTCGAAACGATGCAACTGAGGCTTCCGTCACGAAACGCTTCCTCCACGCGGCGACGATCGGAGCGCGCAAGCCCCGCGTTATAGAATGCGATGCGGGTCGCGCAATCGGGTACCCGCTTGCGCAGCGTCTTAGCAAGCGCCACGGACTGGTCGCGCGAGTTGACGTAGATGACGGTCTTCTCCCCCGTAGCCACGATTGACACCAGGCGGTTCTCGCGGCTCGCAAGGTCCCGGTCATCCTCGAGCCGCAAGTTCTCGCGCACCGTCTCGTCGACCACCGTGCGAGTGATCGGCAGCATGCGGGCAAGCTCGGCCACGACCGGAGCCGTCGCGGTGGCCGTCGCAGCCATAACGACCGGGTCGCCCAGGGCTTTGAGGATATCGGGCATGTCGAGATAGGCGCTGCGGTCGCCGCCCTTGGCAAGACCGGCATGATGCGCCTCATCGATAACGACAAACCCGATACGCCCCGAGCGCGCAAAGCGATCACGGTGAATAGACAGGAACTCAGGCGTCGTGAGCACGATGCCGGTGCGGCCCGAAGCCAAGCCGGCAAACACGTCATCGCGCGCCGCCTCCACGGTCTCGCCGGTCAGCACGCCAACGCCAATACCGAGCGCTGCCATCGTCGACGAGAGGTGATAGGCCTGGTCGGCAACGAGCGCACGCAGCGGATAGACAAAGATGCTCGAACGTCCGCGAAGCACCGCCTCACGCGCGGCATGCACATGGAAGATGAGCGACTTGCCGCGCCCCGTTCCCATAACGGCCAGAACACTTTGGTGATCGGCCAGGGCATCGAGCGCCTCGACCTGCGCGCGGTGCGGCTGG
>URBA01000247.1 GCA_900545905.1 uncultured Collinsella sp. | reverse complement strand
CGTAGTCTCGTGGGCGCGGAGATGTGTATAAGAGACAGAGCGGGATCTGCGTGGGCGAATAGAAACGGTAGCCCTTTTCGTTAACCACGGCGGGTTTAAACAGACCGATCTTGTCGTAGTAGATGAGCGTTTGGCGCGAAACGTTAAACAAGCTCGCCATCTCGCTAATCGCATACATGCCCGTCTGCATAGGTCCTCCCGACACATCCCTTTTGCGCACAAAGCCCGCCGCCCACAGGGGCAGCGGGCTCAAACACTACTCGTATCCTACCCTAAAGACGCCCATGACCAGCGCTTATAGTTTGCGCATGACACGCCGACGGCCTCTAGCGCCTTGGCGGCGATGTGATGCACCGCGTCGTCGAGCGTGGCGGGGCCGTTGTAAAACGTGAGCATGGGCGGCATGAGCATGACGCCCGGTACGCGCGCCAGGCGCGCCATGTTGTCGACGTGAATGGCGCTGAAGGGCGTCTCGCGCACCATGAGCACCAGGCGGCGCTGCTCTTTCATCTGCACGTCGGCCGCGCGCAACAACAGGTTTTCGCTGTAGCCGCTCGCAATGCCGGCGAGCGTCTTCATGGAGCAGGGGGCCACGATCATACCGTCGACCGGATAGGTGCCGCTTGCGATGGCGGCGCCGATGTTCTTGTTGTCGTAGACCACATCGGCGTGCGCGACAAACTCGTCGAGCGTCATGCCGAGCTCCTGCTCGATGGTGATCTCTCCCCCGCGCGTGACGACAAGCGCCGACTCGGCGCCGGCCTGGCGCAGGCATTTGAGGCACTCAAGGCCCAGCGCGGCACCGCTGGCGCCCGAAACGCCAACGACGATGCGACGGGGACGGACAGAAGACTCAGGCATGACAACTCCTTAACTACTTGGTAGGGCTACTTACTAGAAAGCAATCTCCTTGGCCCACTTGTCCTTGTCGATCTCCATGAACTGCGAGCGAATGAAATTCTTCTTGAGGTCGAACGGAACCGTGCAGTCGAAGATGGCCTTGCAGGCGATGCCGTGCTCGCGAATCGTGGGGTCGAACGCGGGGTCGTTGGACGGGTCGAGCACGTGGCAGTGGCAGCCGGGGATGGTGATGAGGTCGACGTCGGCCTGGAAGCGCGTGGTCATGGCCCACATCACGTCGCTCATATCAAAGATGTCGACATCCTCGTCAACCAAGACCACATGCTTGAGCTCGGAGAATGCCGAGAAGGCGAGCATGGCGGCGTTGCGCTGACGGCCCTCGTCATTTTTGCTCGACTTCTTAAACTGCATGATGGCAACGAACTTGCCGCCGCCGCAGGGTGCAGCGTGGACGTTGAGCAGGCGGCCCGGGATAGCGGTCTCGACCATCTTGTAGATGGAAGCCTCGGTGGGGATACCGGCCATGGACACGTGCTCGTGCGAAGGGCCGATGCAGCTCTCCATAATGGGGTTGACACGCGTGGTAACAGCGGTGATCTTGATCACCGGGCAGACCTTGGCGCCACCGGTGTAACCGGGGAACTCGGGCATGGCGTAGCCGTGGCCGTTGACGTCCTCGTTGATGGTCTCGTCGTGCATGAGGTAGCCCTCGAGCACGTACTCGGCATTGGCGATACACTTCTGCGGAACGGTGACGCAGTCGGCAAGCTCGACAGCGTGGCCGCGCAGGGCGCCGGCAATTTGCAGCTCGTTGAAGCCGAGCGGTGTGGTGGGAGCCTCAAAACCGCAGCACATGTACACGGCGGGGTCCAAACCGATGGAGATGGAGATGGGCATGTCTTCGCCGCGCTGGCAGTACTCGTCAAAGAACGCGCCCAGGTGACGGCTGCCGGGGGTAATCCACATGGCAAGCTTATCCTTGTCGACGCAGGAGAAGCGGTGGATGGTCACGTCGGACTGGGAGCCGTCGGGGCTCGTGCCGTAGGCGAGGCCCATGGTGATGTAGGGGCCGCCGTCGACGGGCGTGTTGGTAGGAGCGGGAACGATCTTGCGCAGGTCAAAGCCCTCGTCGGTCGCCTTGTACACGACCTCCTGACAGTCGACGTGCGCACCCTCGGCGATCTGCTCGGGCGCGATCAGGTTCTCGAAGCGCTTGCCGATTTCGAGGCCCAGGTGCTCCTCGTCCAGGTCGAGCAGGGCGGCAACGCGCTTGCGGCTGGCAAGCATGCCGATGCAGACTTTGGCATCGTCAAAGCCCTTGACGTTGTTGAAGACCATCGCCGGACCCTCTTTGGTCGGGCGCATAACGGTGCCGCCGGCGCCGACGTGACGGTAGACGCCCGAGACCTCGGCATCGGGATCGACCTGAGTGTCGGTCTCGAGCAGCTGGCCCGGCATCTCGCGCAAAAAGTCGAGCGCGGAGCGCAGGTCGTGGATCTGGGAAGCATCGGTAGTGGACATAGCATGCTCCTTTCGGGAGAGTGCCCGGCGGCGAGGATGCCGCCGGGCTTGGTAACGTAATGGGGCCGCAGCGCTCATAGATGGGGCGCTCGGGCACTCGCAGTTCAAGCACTCGGCTAATTACAGCCAAGCACTCGACTGCTTACATCAGGCCAAAGAGGTGGAACCAGGCGGCCTCGACCAGCACGACGATAAAGACGACCACAGTGAGGGGAATGCCCATGCGCATAGCCTCTTTGGAGGTGTAGCCGCCGGCGTCCTTGCCCTCGCCGATAAGGATCGGCAGGTTGTGGAACGGCAGGATGTAGTGGATGTTGATGGACGTGAAGACGATGAGCGCCACGGCGAGCGGGCTCACGCTGGAGCCGGCCGCGAAGCTGATGAACGCCGGCACGCACACGCCGAGCACGGCCATGACCGAGCCCATGAACATGTGGATGATCATGGAGAGCGCGGCGACGAGCAGGGCGAACAGGAAGATGTTCTCGGGCACGGAGCTGGGAAGCACGACGTCGGCGATCCAGGCGTTCATGCCGGTGGCGCCGCCCACGGAACCCACGGCCATGGCGGCCGTCAGGAACATGAGGGACTTGATGTCGACAGCGTTCCAGCTGGCGGGAGTGAGGACCTCGCCGATGATGGG
>URBA01000246.1 GCA_900545905.1 uncultured Collinsella sp. | reverse complement strand
CAGCGTCAGATGTGTATAAGAGACAGCTTCGGCAATCGCGGGACTTGCCGCCACCAGGCGTGCAAATGCCCCGCCCGAAACATGGTAGATCGCCACCGAATCGTTCTCGAGGATCTCGCCCAGAAGCTCGCAGCACTTGCGATAGATGTCGCGTGGGTTGAGCACGTCGAGCTCCTGCGTCACGGCAAAGATCTTGCCAAAGCTGTCGTGGCGACCCACGATCTGGCGCCTGTACGCACGCTTGTCCTCGATCGCGTCGTGATAGAGCTGCGTAAGGAACGTATTGCGGTTGCGCACGAGCTCGTTTTGATCGCGCTCCGCCCTAATGGCTTCGCTGTTGCGCAGCTGAACATAGCCGCACACGGCACCCACAACAAAGTACGCAATAAACGGCAGCCAGTTAGACGGCTCGTAAAAGAGACCCTGGAAGGTATAGCCATACTGGGTAAAGTAGCTCGTCGCCAGGCCAATCGAAGCCAGCAGTGCTGCGACCAAGCCAAAGTCCAAGCCATACGCGTGCCGATCAGCACCACACAGAGCAGGCGATAATCGAGCACGTTGAGCTGGGCCGATTGGGAGAACAGGTGCTCCAGCACCTCGAACAGGACCCAGGCAACGCCCGTCTCCAGGCATTTAATAGGCAGCGTGCGCATTCGGATGCGGTCGATGGCGGCGCGCAAGGGGTTGACTTTCTTTGCGCGGCCAGCATCCCAACGCGCTTGAATGGTCGAAAGATCGCGCAGCAAGTCGTAGCGCTGAAACCAGCCATAGCGCACGCGAGCGACGTCGCTGGCAGGCAGGGCGTAGCCGGCAGAATCGCCATAGGCAACTGAGACCCCTGGGAACAGCGACTGAAGGGCCTCGCCCACCTCACCCACCGTGTGATGGAAGGTATCGGCAACGTCGAGCGTCTCAAAGTTGCCATCCCAGCTGTCGAAGATACGGCGTACCAGCACCGAAAGCTCCTCGGCACACAGCAGAGGAAACGCCGCATCCTGCGCGCCCTGCAGAGCGGCCGATCCGGTTGAGCACGCGTCGAACATCGGCACCAAAAACGGGTCCTCCAGCGCGGCAGACGCGGTATACAGGAACGGCACGCGCAGGATCTTGGTCTGAACGCCCTCGCGAGCAGCGTAGTAGCGGCACAGGTCGTTGGCTGCGTGCGCGATAATGCCCTTGCCCGTTCGCCCCGCGGCATCGGCGGCACCCTCGGCACCCGCGGGCCCCGCTACATACAGCAGTTGGACCCGGCGACACGCGCACGTACGAAAGACCGAGCGAAGCAGCTCGATATCGCCCACGGTATCGGTATGCGGGGTAAGGTAATTAGACAGGTAGACCACGCGGTCGAACTCGTAGGCCTGCTCCAAGTGCTGAAGCAGCTCTTTCCACGAGGCATGGGGCGACGACTCGTCGCGGCGCGCTTCCTGCGCGGCTACAACCTTAACGTGGTCCCCAGGGAATGCCTTGGCGCAAAAGTCATCGTCAACATATGCGGTGTTGCCAACAACCAGCACCTCCATGGCGTACTCCTCCCCTAAAATCCACTTTAGTCATAGTCAAACATGCGTATTTTACGCTGTCAACGCGAGTTGGAACGCCTTTAAGGCTGTTTTAAGAACTTTTTTAGAGGATGTGGGAGTGGCAACTCGTCCAACCCAGGCTCATTGAGAGGCTGCTATTCGCTCTGAAAAGGCACATCGCAATCTGCTGACAGCTCTGCAGGGAGAATGGCAGGCAATGTAAGCGCTCCCATAGGCGAAAGTCCAGTAACAACCATCAAATAGCTCTTTGCATGGGCATATGCCATCGAAATAGCATTTGAAAGAAGGTAGTGACGCGCCTCGTCATCGGGAGAGTTCATAGGCATTTGCGCTGAAACCGAGATGGATACTGTAACGCCAGCGTGCATCTTCTCCTGTGCACCTTCATCTCTGTCAAGGAGGCTGCCAATTACGCACATCTTTAAACTTGCGCGAGCGTCATTACCGTTTTTCCAAAGGTGGACATCTTGGTAGCTAACGTCAACTTTTAATTCCATGTTATCCGAGGGCGAATCCTCGATATGGAAATCGGAGTCAACGACGAACAAATTCACGATCTGAATTGGAGCAATAAAATCCCCACTCATGCTGCCAAACCTCCGGAAATCATCTCGAGATTCACATGCGAGGACGGACGCTCGTTCCTAAAAGACCATTGCTCTCGCACGGAATTGTTGGATGAAAGAAACGGTAGCTCTTTAGAATAGCTAACGGTAACCTTAGGAACGATATTGATACCTAAAGCCAGCTCGAACCTAGCGATTGTCTTCAGCGTCATATTGGGCTGAGAATTCAACAGCTTCGAAAGCGACTGAAGGCTCACGCCCATACGCTTTGCCAAATCGCTTTTGCTTAAACCCAAATGCCTCATCTCGCGATGAACAATAAACTCGATATCTAGCGCGTGTTCATAAGCGCGTGTTTCGCTAGTTTCTGTCTCGGCGTAAAAATCAGATAAATCTACTTTATTCATTGTATTCTCCGTTTCGAAAGCCAAGTATAAAAGTCAACGCTCAGTTTCCAGAAGTTGACGTGCTATTACGGCCAATCGCTTGGCTCGCTCGATTTCTTTACTGATATTTCCTGATCCCTGATGTCCTTTAAACCAAAACAATAGAACAATTTTGTCTACGCCCTGACATATGGCATAAATCATCTCTCGATTTGCCCCGTCAAACCCTTTCAGTTCATAGAGGCCAATCTTAGAATCAATACATCGTAGCTTTGAGGTCCCACTCGCAACCTTTAACCCATAATCATAGATTTTTGAAATCTGGTCGATCATTTTACGGGCGGCAAGCTTCTTTTTAGGGTCTGTCAACATTTTCTGGAATTGAGAGTTGGCGGGAGAAGTCGTCAGCTCCCAAAACGGTCGGCCCTTGGGGTCTCTATATTCGACAAGTTCATATCCTTCAACCAAAGGCCACCTCCCATTTCTAGGTACACTTAACTTATAAGTTAAGTGTACCTATTTAAATACAAATAACAA
>URBA01000245.1 GCA_900545905.1 uncultured Collinsella sp. | reverse complement strand
CGAGATGCAGCGTAGTCTCGTGGGCTCGGAGATGTGTATAAGAGACAGCGTCCACCAAGTGCAGCGCATACTCGACCAGGACGCGCTCGCCCAGGGTGACGTTGTTGCTGTCTACCACGAACACGTCGCCGCCCGGCGCCTCGGCAAGTGCGGTACGGGCACTCTGATTGGTGCCCGAAAGCTTAGCGCCCACGGTAATAATCACAGCCTCATCGCCGGCCTCACGCGCCTTGGCAATAGCCTGCGAAAACGCGTACGGGTTGACCTGGCCGGTCTTTGGCAGCTCATCGCGCTCCACGAGCATCTCGTAAAAGCGCTGGTGATCGATGTCGACGCCATCCATGTACACATCGGTGCCAAAGGTGACGGACAGCGGCAGAACACGCAGAGCGGGGTGCTCAGTCGGCGACATATCGCTCGCGGAATCGGTAATAATACGAATGGACATAGCGAATCCTTTCTTGCGCAGGTCCCGCGCAGGGAATTTTGACAGCAATGCCCCGGCACGGCATACGCGCTCAAACGGGACTGTGCAGTTGTTAAGTTGTTAATTGGAAGCAAATGCCTTGGCGGCCTTAGATCTCGCGCAGGGTGTTGAGAATCGTGCGCAGCGACGCATACATCTGCTCGCGCTGCTCCACACCCATAGCCTTGCCGGTGGTATCGAGCACCTCGCGAATGATGCGGTCCGCCTCGCTCATGCTCTCGCCGCCCAGAGCGGTCAGGCGCACCGGAGCACGATACTTAACGGCGGCATCGCCCGAATCATCGACCTCGACGTAGCCACCCTCCTCCAGATGCGCGAGCGTACGCGAGACGGCGGCGCGGGTCACGCCTGCCATGCGAGCCAGGTCAGCGCCAGTCAGGCCGTCCTTGCTACGCTCAAGATAGTACAGGCACATAACGTCGGAGCCCTTGAGGCCCAGCCTTGCGCCCTCGGATGTCTTAATGCGCTGAATCTCCTTGTAGAGTCCGCTGATCAGTCCGACAAAGTCCTCGAAACGTGTCTCGTCGCTCTGCTGCATGGGAGACGACCGCCTTTCGCTTGCATAATGCTAACGGGTAAACATCTTAGCCGTACTTAACGGCCGCCAGCCCTGCACGCCCTATTTGTTAACCCATCAACATAAAAACCACCACAAAGGGGACAGGCACCTTTGTGGTGGTTTTGGCCGTCGAATAGGATCCGCAGGCGTCGCTACAGCTCCACGCAGGGATTGTCGCGAGTAACGAGCGTCTTAACGACCACCGTCGCGCTCAGGTAACGCTCGAGCAGCTCAGCCAAACGGCCAATCGCGGCCTGGCAATCCCCCATCCGCGCGGGTTCGACGCATTCAATCGCCAAAAACGCGTCAGCGGAATCGTCAGTCAACGCCGTTCGCACGCCATCACGCCAGTTCCAGCAGCGACACACGGCACCCGCATCATCGATATAGGCAAGCTCACCGGGCAATGTGGGGTCATCTGTGTCTTCACCAAGCGGCAAGAACGCATCCCCGCCGTCGGTAACCGCCAGACGCAGGTCGCCCTCAATCGCCTGCAGATCCTCGCCGCCCACAGGCAGTGCGTAAGACAGCGACACCGTGTTGTAAATATCCACCGCTGGCGTGATATGACCCACCGGCTTGCCCTTGAGCACGCGCTTCAGCAGATTTTCGATCGAGCAACGCGCGCCCTTCTTGGTCTTGAACTTGCGATACGCCTCACGCCAGGCCTTCACCGGCGCATTCTCGCTGATGGTATCGCTCGTTAGATAACGCTCGGCATCAATGTTGGCGCGGTCGAGTAGCGCCGCGACCGCCTTGACGTCCTCCTCGGAAATCTCTGCAGCGGGCTTCATGCCCGTCACGACCACGACACCCACCGCTGCCTGCGGAAACAGCTCCCAAAACGAATCCTCGGCAATAAAGTTCTTCATGCGCGCTCCCTTCGCGATTCGCCCGTGCGCGGGCACCCAAACAAAAAGCGCTCTTACGACGGCCACCTTCAAAGTCCTACGGTGCCGCCACAAGAGCGCTTACGCTGCCCCCATCCGGAGAAGGGGACGATATGTCAGACGTATTGTAACCCTACTTACTGCGGCATGCAGGCAAAACCACCACAAAGGTGCCTGTCCCCTTTGTGGTGGATATGGACTCGAGGCGACGCTAGTGGCGGAGTCCCAGCAGGCCGCGGCCGCGGTGACGAGCCTCGGCGGGCACTTGGGCGTGCGGACCGGCGGCCTTGACGGACTCAGGCAGGTGCGAGTACTTCTTCTCGAAGTTCTCCTCGAACATCACCGCCAGGTTGTGCGCGGCCTCGTCATAGCGCGCGGTGCTCTGCCAGTATTGGCGCGGCACCAGGATGCCATCGGGCACGCCGTGGCACGTGATGGGAATGTCGACGTTAAAGATGTCGTCGTGCACGAACTCGCTGTCCTCGATGGTGCCGTCGAGGGCGCGCGCGACCAGCGAGCGCGTGTAGGCCAGCTCGATGCGATGGCCCACGCCGTAGCCGCCGCCAATCCAGCCGGTGTTGACCAGGTACACGCGCGTGCGGCCGTCGGCAATGCGCTCGCCAAGCATCTTGGCGTAAACCATGGGGTCGAGCGGCATAAACGGCTCGCCGAACAGCGAAGAGAACGTGGGCGTGGGCTCGGTGACGCCGACCTCGGTGCCGGGAATCTTAGCCGTAAAGCCCGTCACAAAGTGGTACATGGCGGCATCGGCCGTCAGGCGTGAGATGGGCGGCAGCACGCCAAAAGCGTCGCAAGTCAGGAACAGCACGACACTCGGAGTGGTGCCCATGCCCTTAGTCCACGCGTTAGGAATGTGCTCCACGGGATAGGCCACGCGCGTGTTGTGCGTGATCGAGATGTCGTCATAGTTGGGCTTGCGGTTCTCGTCGAGCACCACGTTTTCGCAAATGGCGCCAAAACGGACGGCGTTGAAGATCTCGGGCTCGTGGAAGGCGTCCAGGCCCTCGCATTTTGCGTAGCAGCCACCCTCAATGTTGAAGATACCCATGTCGGACCAACCGTGCTCGTCGTCGCCGATCAGCAGGCGCGTGGGATTGGCCGAAAGCGTGGTCTT
>URBA01000244.1 GCA_900545905.1 uncultured Collinsella sp. | reverse complement strand
CAGCGTAGTCTCGTGGGCTCGGAGATGTGTATAAGAGACAGCAGGCGCACCTTGGACTCATGCGAAAGCTTCATCGCTCATCACCTTCTTCGGTATTCGAATCGACGGGAACCGGAGCGGCAGCTGCATCAGCATCAGCCTCCGCGGAAGCGTCCGTCTCCTGAGCCTTAACCACCGGCGTTGGCCCCACTCGGATATCTCCACGTGCCCAATCGCCATCGAGCGCACGGGCCACCCAGTGGTAAATAGGAATAGTAAAAAAGATCAGCGCGGCAAAGGGGCTGCCACCAAGCAGGAGCATCAGCAAAAAGAACAGCAGCCAGCAAACGGCTCAATACGGAAACGATTGGAACGGGCCCTTTGCCGGAGTCGGGCTGGCCGTGCCGCTCGTCACTTGCGCTGTTGCGGCATTGGCAGCCTGCGCACTCCAGCTTGCCGCCTGCGCCGCCTTGGCCGCCGCGTCGCTTGCCTGCGTCGCCGCCTCGGTCGCACGCGTCGCCGCCTCATGGGTACGGGCACGCTCTGCCGCCTCGGCCTCGCGCTGGCGGGCGCGGTCCTCATTCTCAAACTCGATATCATCCTCGATCTCATTGCTCGGATTGAGCAGCTCGTCCAGACTCACGCCATAGAGTTTGGCGAGCGAGATCAAATTCTCGGTGTCGGGAGAGCTCTCCGCACGCTCCCATTTACTGACAGCCTGGCGCGACAGGCCCAGCTTTCGCGCCAACCCCTCTTGGCTAAAACCCTTGCTGCGGCGAAGCTCGGCGAGCCGCTGCGCAGTTTCTACATTCATGGTTCCTCCTATGCTTTTGCCAGCCGTGCCGCCGGACCGTATCTGTTCTTAAGGCGCCTTGCACAGTTAAAATCTATCCGCCACTGCCAAAATCATGCCACCTATTCTAGTGAGATTTTTGACAACCGGCGGTTGCGGGCGCACATGAGCTGCGGAAATGTGTCCAAACAAAGCAATGACCCACAGCTTGGTTGTCCCCGTTACGGCGTTAACGGTAGTATGGTCGTACTGTTTATTCCGCACCGCCAACGGAGGGAGTCCCGCGCCGTGAACCGCGATTTCGCCTCATCGCTCATCCAGCTCAACAACACGTTCTATCGCGAGCACTCCGCCTCCTTCTCCGATACGCGCCAGGCCCCGTGGCCCGGCTGGGTGCGCACCATGGACACCGCGCTCGAGCAGCTCGATGTGGCGAATATCGAACGTCCCGTCCGCGTCTTCGACCTCGCCTGCGGCAACATGCGCTTTGAGAACTTCGCCGCCGGCGGCACGCTTGCCGCCAAGGGCGTGGACGGCGCAAGCCCCTCGGCAGACGCCAGTTGCCCCTTTGAGTTCTACGGCGTCGACTCCTGCCAGGATTTGGCTATCGATGCGCGCGGCCACGCCCTGCGCATCCCTAACCTGCATTTCCAGGAGCTCGACGTGCTCGACGCCCTCATGAAGCTCAATCCCGCCGAGACGCCCGATACGCTCTTTGACGCCCCGCTCGCCGATATCTCGGTGTGCTTTGGCTTTATGCACCACGTGCCATCGTGCGAGTATCGCGTGCGTGTACTCGATGCCCTGGTACGTCAGACGCGCCCGGGCGGCATCATCGCCATTAGCTTTTGGGAGTTTATGAACGACGAGCGCATGGCACGCAAGGCCGTTCGCGCCGAGGCGCGCGCCGAGCTCACCCCGCCGTTTGAGGGCTATGACTCCGCGCAGTTCGAAGCCGGCGACCATCTGATTGGCTGGCAAAACGATCGCCACGCCTACCGCTATTGCCACCATTTTGACGATCAGCAGATCACCGACCTGGTAATGGGCGTGCGCACGTTCTATAAGAGTGGCGAGGTCCCCGTGCGCGAGCTCGAACGCTTCCATGCCGACGGTCGCAGCGGCGAGCTTAATCGCTACGTGATTCTTAAGCGACTGTAGAAGCCTGCGGTTCATTTTTGAGCCGCGTTATCGCAAAGGGTCAAATTGTGCCCGTCCCTTCCAACCCATTACCGGAACACACAGTCACGCGTTCCATACTTATGTCCAAGGAGCCTCATGGGAGCCGTCCACGTTCGCACGCCTAAGAACTTTGTGCTCGAGGAGCGCCTGGAGCGCTACGCCGATGCGATCGAGACGAACCCCGAGGCTTATGCCGGAGATTGGCGCGAGGCTTGCGCGCCAGCTGGCAGCAAGCCCTTCGAACACCTTCACCTGGATCTTGGCTGTGGCAAGGGAACCTATCTGGTCGAGCGCGCCCACCGCGAGCCCGACACCCTCTTTATCGGCATGGACCAGGAGCCCATCTGCATCGCCTATGCCGCGCAGAAAATCTGCGAACAGGGGCTATCCAACGCACTCGTCCTGCCCCGAGGCGCCGCATCGCTGCCACAGCTGTTTGCCGCAGGCGAGCTCGATGCCATCACCATTAACTTTCCCACGCCGCAGCCCAAGGCCAAGTACGCTAAAAAACGACTCGTCCATGTCGACCATCTGATGCTCTACCGCCCGCTCTTTTCAGCCGGCGCTACCGTCACACTGCGCACCGATAGCAAGCCGTTGCGCGATTACGCCCTGGGACAGTTTGCCGCGGCCGGCTACGATACGCTTTGGGTAAGCGACGACGTCCGCCGCGACCATCCCGAGCATCCCGAGACCGAGTACGAGCGCCGCACGCGCGAGATGGGTGCCGCCGTCTATGGCATTTGCGCCACACCTGGAGCGCAGCCCAGCGATGAACAGCTCGCGGCGGGCCGCGCGCAGGAGCAAAGCCTAGCCTGCTACCTGCCCGATAACCTCGATGAGCTCGCCTATGTGCCTCTGGGCATGGAAGAGGCCGTCGAGAACTTTAGAAACCGTGCCCGCAAGGGCAAGAAGCGTCTACCGCAAGAGTCCCAGGGGCCTCTGATGGTCGCAGCTTCGGCAAACAAGCGCAAATAGGCGCCAGCAAACGTCCCTCAAATCTAAGTGAGTAGACTTTTTTGCAATAGCCAAGCACAACCCGCATAACCAATACTAAAACCGCAGGTAGAGCCCTTGCGCAAAAGCCATGTGCTGTCTCTTATACACATCTGACGCTGCCGACGAAGCTAGAA
>URBA01000243.1 GCA_900545905.1 uncultured Collinsella sp. | reverse complement strand
CGCGAGCACACGGCGGACGCGGCATCTACTACAATGGAGCACTAGCTTTTCGCTATTCGGTGAAGGAGGGGTTTCATCCCTGCCGCTCCGAGTTTGCGAAAACATGCGGGAAAGAACCCGCATTTCTGTCGTATTTAGGTAAGGAGTGACTCACGTGACAACGATGGAGCGTCGTCCGGATTCCCGTGGCAAGGTTCGTGATATTTACGATGCCGGTGAAAACCTGCTGATGGTCGCCACCGACCGCATTTCTGCGTTCGACTTCATTCTTCCCGACGAGATTCCGTTTAAGGGAGAGGTGCTCAATCGCATCTCGGCATTCTGGTTCGATAAGTTTGCCGACATCGTCCCCAACCATCTCGTTTCCATCGACCCGGCGGATTTCCCCGAGGAGTTTGCTGAGTATCGTGACTACCTCGCTGGCCGCGCCATGCTGGTTAAGAAGGCCCAGACGATTCCTATCGAGTGCATCGTCCGCGGCTATCTGACCGGTTCGGGCAAGAAGACCTACGACGAGAACGGCACCGTCTGCGGCATCCAGCTGCCTGAGGGCCTGACCGAGGCTTCCAAGCTTCCCGAGCCGCTGTTCACGCCGTCCACGAAGGCCGAGATCGGTGACCACGACGAGAACATCTCGTTCGAGCGTTGCTGCGAGATCGTGGGCGAGGACATCGCCACGCAGATTCGCGACCTTTCCCTCAAGATCTACAAGGCTGCCGCCGAGTATGCAGCGACCCGTGGCATCATCATTGCCGACACCAAGTTCGAGTTCGGTGTCATCGATGGCAAGGTTACGCTGATCGACGAGTGCCTCACGCCCGACTCCAGCCGTTTCTGGCCTGCCGCCAGCTACGAGGAGGGCAAGATTCAGCCCAGCTACGACAAGCAATTCGTCCGCAATTGGCTCAAAGCCAACTGGGATATGACGGGGGAGACCCCGCACCTGCCCGCCGAGGTCATCGATGGCACGTCCGAGCGCTATCGCGAGGCCTTCCAGATCATCACGGGCTCCCAGTTCACAAGCATGAAGGAGAACGCATAAGTGAGTACCCGTAGCGCCACGAACAAGCGCACGCAATCCCACGAAGTTACCGGGGTTGCGCGCAAGTCTGCCGCATCTGCTAAGCCCGCCCGCCAAGCAGCGAGCTCCGTTCGCGTCGTGCCGGCTTCGTCTAAGGCACGCCGCAAAGAGCTCGAGAAAGGCGAGAACCTCGAGGGCCTCTCTAAAGAGGAGAAGCGCGCCCGCAAGGCTAAGCAGCGCGCCAAGGAGGATCGCATCTACACGGTGTCGAATATCCTTCTCAAGCAGGATGAGGACTACACCAAGCGCCGCCGCATCTGGTGGGCCGTGCTCACTATCGGCATGGTGCTCGTCGTGGCCATTTGGGCTTCGCTGTACTTCGCTCCCGCTGGCATGGTGTCCAGCCCTGTCCAGATGGTCGGCATCGTTTTGTCCTATGTCATCATCCTGGGTGACTTTATCTACGACTTCGCTCGTATTCGTCCCTTGCGCAACATGTACCGCGCGCAGGCCGAGGGCATGTCCGAGAACAAGCTCAACGCTCTTATCGAGCGCGCAGCTGCCGAGGAGGACAAGAAGGACTCCAAGAAGAAGTAGCGTTTGCATACATACTTATCGCTAAGATATAAGGCGCGTCGTTTTTGCGGCGCGCCTTTTTACTGTTCTATAGATAGATGGAGTGGCACATGATTCGAGCTGCCCTGACGGTCGAAGAGGCTCTGGAGGGCATGAAGGCCCTAGAGCCCAAGATTAAAAACTATGCGCGCCTGGTTGTCCGCAAGGGCGTAAACGTCAAGCCCGGCCAGGAGGTTGTCGTTCAGTCTCCGGTCGAGTGCGCGCCGTTTGCGCGCGTGGTGGTCGCGGAGGCCTATGCCTCCGGTGCCGGTCACGTGACGGTTATTTGGGCCGATGACGCCGTGACGAGGCTCACGTACGAGCATGTCGAGAAAAGCTATTTTGAGCAGACGCCCGAGTGGAAGCGCCTGCAGCTGGATTCCCTGGCCCAGGACGGTGCCTGCTTTATCTTTATCGAGGGTGCGGACCCCGCCGCCCTTAAGGGCATCGATCCCGCTAAGCCCGCTGCAGCTTCTAAGGCAAAGAACACGCAGTGCAAAGTTTTCCGCCGTGGACTGGATTACAACATCAATCCGTGGTGCATCGCCGGCGCTCCGGTCGTGGCTTGGGCGCGCGAGGTGTTCCCGGGAGACGCCGATGAGGTTGCAATCTATAAGCTGTGGAATGCGATTCTGCACACCGCTCGCGCCGATGGCCAGGACCCAGAGAGCGACTGGGAACTCCATGACGCCGCATTCGAAAAGAACCTGCGTTTCCTGAACGACAATCGTTTCGACCGCCTGCATTACACCGCGGCAAATGGAACCGATCTGACGATTGGCATGACGAAGGGTCACGAGTGGGCCGGCGGCAAGGGCAAGACGCCCGATGGGCACCCCTTCTTCCCCAACATTCCCACCGAGGAAGTCTTCACTTCGCCCGATCGCATGCGCGCCGACGGTATCGTGTACTCGGCCATGCCGCTCATCCACCACGGCAATAAAGTCGACGATTTTTGGATTAAGTTCGAGGGCGGCCGCGTGGTGGACTACGACGCCCGCGTGGGCAAGGCAACGCTCGCAAGTATCATCGATACTGACGAGGGCGCTGCTCACCTGGGAGAGGTCGCGCTCATTTCCAAGAACACGCCGATCCGCGAAAGTGGTGTTCTGTTCTACGATACGCTCTATGACGAGAACGCTAGCTGCCATCTCGCGCTAGGTGTCGGTTTCCCCGAATGCATCGAGGGTGGGTACGACATGTCCAAGGAGGAGCTCCTGGAGCATGGTGTTAACGTCTCGAGCACGCACGTCGATTTTATGATCGGCGCGGACGACATCGATATTACGGGCATTACGCCTGATGGACGTGAAGTTGTGATTTTCCAGAACGGCCAATGGAGTTGGGAATAGTCCCAGACCGTGGTACAATGCCACCCGCGGGCCGTTAGCTCAGCTGGCAGAGCAGGGGACTTTTAATCCCAAGGTCCAGGGTTCGAACCCCTGACGGCCCACC
>URBA01000242.1 GCA_900545905.1 uncultured Collinsella sp. | reverse complement strand
GCTCGGAGATGTGTATAAGAGACAGCCATGGCATACCAAATGCCCAAAGCGCCAACGATAACGGCGACGGCGACCTTGATGATGGCGCCACCGTTAAGGACCCACTCGGAGTCGGCCGCCTTGGAGCGGCCCATGAGGTAGACGATCCACACAAAGGCAAGATCGATACCCATCTTGGCGATCAAGTTGAACTCGACGCCAAAGACCATGCCCAAAATGTCGGGGAACATGGTAGCCAGCGAGGCGATCCACAGCGGGTAGTTGACCCAGTAGTAGTACGAGATGCGGGCGCCCCATTTGTCGCCCAGGCCATCGCGTACCCAGTCGTAAATGCCGCCCTCGCCGTCATAGGTGGTACCGAGCTCGGCGACAACCATGCCGTAGGGAAGCAGGAAGGTCAGGATCAGGAAGATCCACCAGAAGAACTGCTGGTTGCCAATGGCAGCAGCAGGAGCGGCGGCCTCGCAAACGAAGACGACGCAGATGATGGTCGAAATGACCGTCAAGAAGGAAAGCTTTTTCTTTCCGTCGCTCATGATGAGCTCCTTCGCTCAGTCTTGGACAAATCGAGGTCCTTAAGATATTAAGGCAATTGCCGGGCCTCGGTGAGCGGGCGACAGGAGACGAGCATCCGCCGCCCGCAAACGTGCTTTTAGAAGCCTTGAGGCTTAGAGCTGCTCGAGAGCTTCGAGAGCGGCGTGGAGCTCAGCCTTGGCGGAGTACTCGACACCCTCGTCGTTGAGCGGGGTGCGCTTGCCCAGGGCGGCAAGGAGAGCACGGATGGAGTGCTTGCGGTTCTCGGCCTCGACCCAGCACAGTGAGCGCTCGGGATCGTCCATGACCTCGTCGACGACCTCCTCGTTGCGGGTGGCCGGCAGGCAGTGCATGAACTTGGAGTTGGGGCCGGCGAAGTTCATCATGTCCATGGTGACCTGATACTTGGGATAGAACACGTCCATGTAGTTCTCGCCCGAGACCTCCTCGTCGTACAGGCCATACCACACGTCGGTGTAGATGAAGTCGGCGCCCTTGATACACTCGATGTCGTCGGAGATGACGACAGAGCCGCCGGAGACCTTGCAGTTCTCCTCGGCGATGGCCATCATCTGCTTGCCGAACTCGGCGCGCTCCTCGACGGTGCCAACGTGCAGGCCGCCGTCGGGGATCTGGTGGCCCTTAGGTCCAAACTGGACAAACTTCATGCCGACCTTGGAAGCGATGAACATGAGGGAGACGCAGACCTGGGTGGCGTCGCCGATGAAGGCCAGGGTGCAGTCCTCGATCTTCTTGCCCTCGGGGAGGTTCTCGAGCATGGTCATGAGGTCGCCCATCTCCTGCGTGGGATGGTTGAACTCGGACATGCCGTTGATGACGGGCACAGCGGAGCCCTCGGCGAGGCCGACGACGTCCTTGTGACGGTCAACGCGAGCCATCATGATGTCGAGCAGCGAGCCCATAACGCGAGCGGTATCGCCCAGGGACTCGTGACCGCCGAGCTGGATGGTGCCAGGGCCATAGAACTGAGCATGGCCGCCGAGGTCGGTCATAGCGGTCTCGAAGGAAAGACGAGTGCGGGTGGAGACCTGCTGGAAGATCATGCCAAGGCTCTTGTTGCGGAGCAGGTGCGGATAATAACCGTCAACCTTGATGGCCTTCTTCATTGCCAGGCCAAGATCCTCGATAGCCAGGATCTGCTCTTTGGTGAAGTCGTTGGTGTCGATGAAATCCTTAGGCAGTGCCATGTCGATTTCCTTTCCGCCGGTCTTGCCGACTATTACTATGAGGCGCTCGAACATCACGCCTCGTGTTGACAAGACCATCATTCACCCGTATGCAATTTTTACCTAGTTTATTCGGGATTAAAGACCGTTCACGGAGTTACACCCCCTCTAAACCAATATAAACCCGCAGGTCAAGAGTTTACAGGGGGTTTACCATCTAGAACCGCGAACGGTATACGGCTATGCTGTATCTCGGCGCCTAATCCACAATGAAACGAAGGGTTGAGACGTCTATATCCCACAAGGTATACAGAACTCGGCCATAGAATAAATGAGATGGGACGGTGACAGATGAACACCCTGATGTTCTTCTATACCCTAGCGATACTCGTGATCTGTATTGTGACGGCGGTGCTCTCGCTTGCCGCCTATGCCTCATCTCGTCGACGCTTCTTTATCTATGGCAGCGGCGTATTTATCTGCTATGCCATCGAGATGACCGAGATTTTCTTTTTTGAATACACGCTGCAAAACCAGAGTTTTCCAGCCAGCGACTATTACTCAATTACCATGCCTGTGTTGCGGACCTTTGTGGCGACCGCTTCGCAGGCTTTTATTTGGCTCATTGCCATGGATTTGCTCGACAAGCATTCAAAAAAGCAGTTTGTCATTCCCGTCGCAACGTTCTTGCTGAGCGAGCTGCTGATTATCGTCGCTGTCCCCTACGGCCCCATTCATCAATGGCTCTACTACACGATGCGTCAGGTATTCCTTGTTTTCGTGGGGCTATATATCTTTTGGACGGCACGCAAGAGCACACAAGTCGAGCTGAAGGCACGCGTTAACAACCAACGAAAGCACCTGATTATCGGCGCTATTCTGGTCGGTTGCATCGTTGCCGAGGATTTCTACAACATTCTGATTGTCCCCATGAGTCTGGCGCCCTCTTGGCTGCAACTATATCTGTCCGAGCGCAACTTTAGCGAAAACGTCTTTGCCTGCTACTTTGCGATTCTGCTGATCATCTACTCCTACCACGTGCTTTCAATCCGCATGCAGGAGGCGCCCGAGGAAAAGAACGTCAGCGATCTTGATCGACACATCGAAGAGCAGATGCCCTTCTATCGCAACGCCTACAAGCTCTCCAACCGTGAGACCGAAGTTATGCGTCTGGTCGTACTGGGCAAATCGAACCAAGAGATCGCTGACGAGCTATTCCTTGCCGTGGGCACCGTCAAGACCCACATCCACAACATCCTGGTCAAAACCGAACAGCAAAACCGCACGACGCTCATCCTCCACTTTTGGAAGCGATAACCTGCTAAAAAGGGACAGGTTTGTTTTGGCAGGTTTTATCTGGGCAAACGCCAACCGCC
>URBA01000241.1 GCA_900545905.1 uncultured Collinsella sp. | reverse complement strand
GCCATAAACCACCACAAAGGGGGCAGGCACCTTTGTGGTGGTTTATGCTTTTCCGGGTGGAAGGGAGCGAGCAATGGCGTCTGAGGGCTTTTTTGAACGGGTGTACGAGGTGGTCGAGCAGATTCCCGAGGGGATGGTCGCCACCTACGGTCAGGTGGCGCTGCTCGCCGGTCGCCCACGAAGTGCGCGGTACGTGGGGTATGCCCTGCATAGCAATCCGCGCCCTGGTCAGATTCCCTGTCACCGCGTGGTGTTTGCCGACGGCCGTATCTGTGAGGGTTTTGCTTTTGGCGGCCCCGATGCTCAGCGTGAGTTCTTAATGGGGGAGGGCGTGACGTTTACCGATCCCATGCACGTCGACTTGGTCGCCTGTCGCTGGCCAGCAGGGCTCTAGCGGCTCCGCCGTGGCCAAAACCACCACAAAGGTGCCTGTCCCCTTTGTGGTGGTTTTCCGTTGCAGGTTTACCGGGGTTAACTTATGGAGACGATGTGTTGGCGTATATTCTCGCCAGAAAGTAAACCACGGTGAACTATATTGGTTTCAGCAACGGAGCAGGCAATAGGCGATGAAAAAGCCTGCCCTGTTGAGTTTGATTCGCATTCCTCCCCTCTGTGCGATTCAACGGTGTACTTCGGGAACAGGCCCGCTGGCAACTAACTGCCGGCGGGCCTGTTCCTGTTTGTCGGGGGAGTGCGATGGACGGAGCCGAAGCGGTCCGGCTCCAAAAAAGGCGGACGCTGTAGCGCCCGCCCTAAAGCAATCGAAAGCTCAAGCCAGCAGATCGGTCTAGTACACCATACCCATGGCGTCCTGAACCTCTGCTAGGGTCTGCTCGGCGATCTCGTTGGCGCGACGGTTGCCCTCGTGCAGGACGTCCTTCACATAGTCCAGATCGTTCTCGTATCGCTGGCGACGCTCGCGGATCGGTGCGAAGTACTCGTTGACGGCCTCGGTCACGTACTTCTTGAGTTGGCCGGAGCCGCCCATGCCAATCTCCTCGGCAATCTCGACCTCGGAGCGACCGGTGCAGATGGCGGCTGTCGAAAGCAGGCCGGACACGCCGGGGCGGTTCTCGGGATCGAACGTGATCATGCGCTCGGAGTCGGTCTGGCTCTTCTTGATGCGCTTGGCCGTCTCCTCGGCGGTCATCGAAATATTGATGGCGTTGCCGTAGCTCTTGCTCATCTTGCGACCGTCCAGGCCGGGCAGCAGCGGGGTCTCGGAAAGCAGCGCGTCGACCTCGGGGAACACCTTGCCGTAGCGGTTGTTAAAGCGGCGAGCGATGGTGCGGGTAAGCTCGATGTGCGGCAGCTGGTCGCGGCCGACGGGCACTACATTGCCCTTGCAGAACAGGATGTCGCAGGCCTGGTGCACCGGGTAGGTGAGCAGAAGGCCAGTGAGCTCGTGGCCCGATGCCTCCATCTCGGCCTTAACCGTGGGGTTGCGCGCCAGCTCGGCCTCGGAGACCAGCGACAGGAACGGCAGCATGAGCTGGTTGGCGGCGGGCACGGCGGAGTGTGCGTAGATCATGGTCTTGTCGGGGTCGATACCGCAGGCAAGGTAGTCCATGACCATGTTGTACACGTTGTCCTGGATGTGCTCGGTGGTGTCGCGGTCGGTGATGACCTGGTAGTCGGCGATGAGCACGTTGGTCTTGGCGCCCATGTTCTGCAGCTCCACGCGGCCCTTGAGGGTGCCAAAATAGTGGCCCAGGTGCAGGCGGCCGGTGGGGCGGTCGCCGGTAAGCATGGTGAACTTCTCGGGCGTCTTTGCCAGGCCCTCGCGAATGGCGTTGCTCTTTTGCAGCGCGACTTCGTAGCTGTTCTCGTTTGGCATGATTGCTCCTAACGTATGTTCATGGCTCAAGATGATAACGCGTTTATTACAGGGGCGGGAGAGGGGTGGCTTGTGGGATGGGTGCGGCGCAGCTGCGCTTGGCCAACGGTGCCTGGGCACATCCTCGGCAGCTTGTCCTAGAGCTCGTGGTGGCGCTCTTCTTTGCGTTCCTCGGCGGCTTGCTCCTCCTGCTTAAAAGCGGGGTCGTCGGGGGTTACCAGCTCGTCCTCGTGCGTGCGCTTGTTGTAATGGTGGCGTAGCACGGGTTCAAACAGGTGCAGGCGCTTGGCGAAGGCCGCCGAGCCAATGGCGAGCACGGTAAAGATGAGCACGCGTATGGGGACCTCGACCTGATTGATGGCCGCGGCGCCGGCCGAAAGCAGTATGCACCAGGCGTAGATGAGCAGTACGGCTTGCTTTTGGTTGTAGCCCTCTTGAATGAGGCGGTGGTGGATGTGGCCCTTGTCGGCCTGTCCAATGCTAATGTGGGCGCGCTTGCGGCGCACGATGGCGCTAAACGTATCGATGATGGGCACGCCGGCCACGAGGAGCGGGATGATGAGCGAGGTGAGCGCGGCGGTGCGGCTCACGTTGAGCAGCGAGATGGAGCCCAGCGCAAAGCCCAGCAGCAGCGACCCCGAGTCGCCCAAGAAGATGCTCGCGGGGTTGAAGTTATAGTGCAAGAAGGCGAGGCACGAGCCAAAGAGCGCAATGGAGAGCGCGGCGGCATCGATGCGGCCCGAGAGAACGGCCATCGAGAACATCGTGAACGATGCGATGCCGCAGATACCCGTCGCCAGGCCGTCAAGGCCGTCGATAAGGTTGATGATGTTGGTGAACGCCACCAGGTAGACCACGGTAATGGGGTAGGCGAGCCAGCCGAGCATAATCTCGCCGGGGGCAAACGGGTTGACGATGACGCCAATTTTTAGGCCGCCTACGCAGGCGATGAGCGCGGCGAGGACCTGGCCGGCCAGCTTTTGCTTGGGCTGGAGCTGGAAGACGTCGTCGATCGCGCCGGTCGCAAAGATAACGGTAAAAGAAAGCGCAAGGATGGGGTAACTGATGTGCAGACGGGGGTGGGGCACCAAAACGGGCGGCCAGCCCAGGTACCAGGTGCCTAGGATCTGAACAATGCAGGCGACGACGAGGCCCAAAAAGACCGCCGCGCCACCCATGCGCGGGATGGGTTTAGTGTTGATGCGGCGCTTGGAAGGATAGTCGACGGCGTCGAGCTTGATTGCCAGGCGCTCTGTCTCTTAT
>URBA01000240.1 GCA_900545905.1 uncultured Collinsella sp. | reverse complement strand
GTGGGCTCGGAGATGTGTATAAGAGACAGACGTTGCCGAGTGGATCTGCGAGGTCGACCGCGGTCACCTCTATCCCTACAAGGGCAACTACTCGACGTATCTGGAGACCAAGGCTGCCCGTATCGAGGCCCAGGGCAACCGCGACGCCAAGCTCGCCAAGCGCATGGAGGCCGAGCTCGAGTGGGTGCGCAGCTCGCCCAAGGCTCGCCAGGCCAAGAACAAGGCCCGTCTGGCTCGCTACGAGGAGATGGAGGCCGAGGCCCGCGCAAGTCAGAAGCTCGACTGGACCGACATCCGCATCCCTGTGGGCCCGCGTCTGGGCAACAAGGTGCTCGAGGCCCATCACCTGCACAAGGAGTTCGATGGCCGTGTGCTCATCGATGATCTTTCATTCACCCTGCCGCGCAACGGCATCGTGGGTGTCATCGGCCCCAACGGTGTCGGTAAGACCACGCTGTTCAAGACGATTGTGGGTCTGGAGCCGCTGACTTCGGGCGAGCTCGAGGTGGGCGAGACCGTCAAGATCTCTTACGTCGACCAGAACCGTTCCGGCATCGACCCCGACAAGAACCTATGGGAGGTCGTCTCGGACGGCCTGGACCACATGATGGTCGGCGAGACCGAGGTTCCGAGCCGCGCTTATGTGGCGAGCTTTGGCTTTAAGGGCCAGGACCAGCAGAAGCGCGCTGGCGTGCTCTCCGGCGGCGAGCGCAACCGTCTGAACCTGGCGCTCACGCTCAAGCAGGGCGGAAACCTGCTGCTCCTCGACGAGCCCACGAACGACCTCGACGTCGAGACGCTGTCCTCGCTCGAAGCGGCGCTGCTCGAGTTCCCGGGCTGCTCGGTGGTCATTAGCCACGACCGTATGTTTCTGGACCGCGTCGCCACGCACATTCTGGCGTGGGAGGGCACCGATGAGAATCCGGGCAACTGGTATTGGTTCGAGGGCAACTTCGAGGCCTATCAGGCCAACCGCATCGAGCGCCTGGGCGAGGACGCAGCCCAGCCGCATCGTATTCACCGTAAGCTGACGCGTGACTAGTAGCAAGTAGAAAGGCCGCCACCAAGGGCGGCCTTTCTTGTAGCAATTGCACTGCAGCTATGCCCTGGCTGCTGGTTTGATTCATAATCAAAGTCATCTCTTTGGGATTAAAGCCCGTTTTTGCTATGAGTGATTTTCTAATTCCGTTTAAAACGTAAAGACGCATTGGGTTGCAAGGACATAAGCAAATCGAATTGAAATATAACCAGTGCTGTAACGTTACAAAAAAGATTATAGAATAGGAGTACCTTATAAGTCGCTTCTCTAGAAAGAAGAACATATGCTTTCGCGTCGTCGTTTTCTGCAACTTGTCGCGTCTTCAATTGTCGCCTTAGCCGCACGTCCGAAAGAGGTTTTTGCTTCGACGGGCAATATTGATGGTGAGCAGATACAATTTACTTCTGAAATTGCGCAAGAGCTTGCCGATAAATATATAAAGGGACTCCTCGGCTATTCGTATACGCCTTCTGACCCTATTCCTTTTGTAGATGTTGATGGGTCCCCGCTTGGTTACATTGTTCCGGTTGTGACATCCAATAGAGCCGCGGGCTATTTGGTTTTAGATGCTTCAGATGATGAAATACTTACGGGATATCGTTTTGGAGACGGCTTAGTCAGCCCTATGGATCGGGGAGGAGATCTTGGTGTCGAGTCTTATTCTTTCAATAACCCAGTCGTAATGATCAATCCATTCGAATTCGGCGTGCAATCTTTGGACGGTTCAATAACAACAAATTGCGGAAGAACAATCCCGGCTGTTTCCATAGAAGGACGGCCTGTCGTTTTATCGAATAAACCTTCAAGCTGGAACGATGTTGTAATTTACGCAACTCAAATGCAGGATTACACAGTATCTGGATTTCGTTCCATTTCTCAGTTTATGTCATATGATGAAAGCGAGATTAAGAGGCTTACCGCCCACTATGCTTGTATGGTGACAGCTTTTTCGAACGTTGCGGAACTGTATGGCATTGCCAATTTATATAGCGACCCTTCGCAATATATGCAGATATGGAATTACACCAATACCCATGCTCTTTCCGATGAAGAACAGACTGTTCCCGGCGTTGTTTTGGGTGGAACGCCGATATCAACCTGTGCAACGGGGTTTACAAATTACTGCGCAAGCAGAGGAAGTACTCTTATCGCCCGCACTGTCTCCTCTCCGGCTATCGCGAGCATTCAAAATGAGATTAACTCTAATAGACCGAATGTTTTACATGCGAGTTTGTACAACGGATCAGCCCATTCTGTAACAGCGGAGGCTTACGCCACACTTACTGGTAAGAAAACTGGAGAGACAAGGCAGATGATTGGCATAGCGGACGGCTGGAATTCATCTTTATCCTTCCTGAAGTATGATCAGAGCTATTATGCGTGGACTTATGGAACGACTTTTTCGAAGTAGGGCGATTCGTCTAGCTCTGTCTTTGGTGCTGATGGCTTCATTGGTGGGCTGTTCAACAAAGGAAGAGATATCGCGCGGAGGTTCCGGAGAAGTGACTGCGACAGACTCAGGTTCATTAGAAATAGCTGGCGGGCATGCCGATGTGATGTTACAAGGAAAAGGCGTGCTTAGGTCGATTGATGCTGAAGACGCTGTCTGCTCAATAGAGGATTTGAAGACAGGTGAAACTGCATCGTACCGAGTTTCAGATAATGCTGCGAATATGATTGAGTCGATACCGACTGGAGCGCAGGTTTCTTTTAGATACTTTGCTCCGCAACTTGAGGATGAGCTTGCTTCTCTGGTGTCTATATGCACCGATGACAACTAAAAGGCCTGAATTCAAACGGCCTCGGATGGTCAATTGGCTATCCGAGGCCGTTTTTTACTCGACCGGGGCTTCGACCTTGTCGATGGCCCAGGCGGCTCCGAGACCGCCGGTGGTGTTGCGGCGGATGCGCACGGTAACCTCGCGGCGCTCGCCGGCCTGCGTGTAGCACAGGGGGAAGTTTGCGCGGTTTCGCGCGGCCTCGATGGTACCGCGCTCGCGGGCGATCCAGTAGTACTCGCCGACGATGCCGAGCGTGTCGGCGCCGTAGGGGAGATAGGTTGACAGCTGGTGTAGCAACTGTCTCTTATACACATCTGACGCTGCCGACGAAGCTAGAAGTG
>URBA01000239.1 GCA_900545905.1 uncultured Collinsella sp. | reverse complement strand
GCGACACCGAAAAATGAAGCGGCGTCTCGAGCATGCGATACCGCTCGGCACGAACACAAGCAGCCAGCGAAGGCTCAGGGTTCTGCTCCAGAAGGCGATCGCAAGCAGCAACAGCCTGCGTCAAATACCCGGCATCCTTGAGACGAAGAATCTCAGGCGGCAGTCCAATATCGAGATGACGAAAGTCATCACAGCAAACATCAACAGAGCAACCAACAGGACCCTCGCCAATAACCTTCCCATCCGAAGGCAGCACATCAATAACAGCCATACCAAAACTCCAAGTCACTAGAACGCTTGAAGCCCATTGTAGCGAGATAAAAAGAAAGCCCCAACAAGGGAGCCATCAACGCCGCCGAACGGTAGTCAATAAATAAATTCAGCCCAGTAACCCTGCGGCGTTAAACAAAGGAAGCCCCATCCCCCGGAACTGTTTCCTTGGCGCGACTTCTGGCGAAGCCAGGTGAGCGCAAAGGAAACAGTGTAGGGGGACGGGGCTTCCGGCGGGAAGTTTAGCGACGCTTACGCCTTGTTGACGGAGCCAAACTCCTCCATGAGCTCCTTGGTGCGAACAACGATGTTGTCGCGACCAGGCTTGAGGAGCTTGCGGGGGTCAAAGCCCTTGCCCTGCTGATCCTTGCCAGCCTCGATGTACTCGCGGACGCCCTTGGCGAAGACGAGCTGCAGGTCGGTGTTGACGTTGATCTTGGAGATGCCCAGGGAGATGGCCTTCTTGATCTGATCCTCGGGGATGCCGGTACCACCGTGCAGAACGAGGGGCAGGTCGCCGGTCTGAGCCTTGATCTCGCCCAGACGCTCGAAGGAAAGGCCAGCCCAGTCGGCGGGATACACGCCGTGGATGTTGCCGATGCCGCAGGCGAGGAAGTCGACGCCCAGGTCAGCAATCTGCTTGCACTCAGCGGGGTCAGCGAGCTCGCCGTTGGAGGTCACGCCGTCCTCGGTGCCGCCGATGCCGCCGACCTCGGCCTCGATGGACATGCCCTTGGAGTGGGCAAGCTCAACGAGCTCCTTGGTGCGGTCGAGGTTAAGCTGGAAGGTCTCCTCGTGAGAGCCGTCATACATGATGGACGTGAAGCCGGCCTCGATGCACTTGAAGCAGTCCTCGTAAGAACCGTGATCGAGGTGAAGGGCGACGGGAACGGTAACGCCCGTGGCCTCGACGGCAGCCTTGACCATGTCGGCGCAGACCTTGAAACCGCCCATCCACTTAGCGGCACCAGCGGTGCACTGAAGGATCAGCGGAGACTTGGCCTCCTCGGCGGCCTGGAGAATAGCCAGGGTCCACTCGAGGTTGTTGGTGTTGAAGGCACCGAGAGCGTACTTGCCGGCCTCGGCCTTCTTGAGCATGTCTGCTGCGTTGACGAGCATAAAAGAAACCTCCTGTAAGGTTGCTCCGATAACGCCTGAGATTTTACCACGGCGTACCCGAGCATAAACGTTCGTTTGTTCACGAATATCGTCCAAACAGACTTTTTTTGACCGTTTGCCCTACGGAATCGACCCGTTGGGGAAAAATAGCTTGACGTTTAGACGCTTCTCGTGCTTTAGAAGCTGACTATAAAGCTACACCTGCATGAAAGTGTTCTGCATGAGCTCGCGTGCCATGGTGGTCGAATCGCCATGGCCGGTTAAGCAAACGGTGTCGGGCGGAAGAAGCCGGGCGAGCTTGGAGAGCGAGCGCAGAATCGCCGCCTCGTCTCCGCCGGAAAGATCGGTGCGGCCGTGCCCACCCGGAAACAGGGTGTCGCCCACAAAGGCGATGTTCCCCTGCTCGGTGGCAGCAAACAAGACGATCCCGCCCGGCGTATGCCCTGGTGTCTCGATCACCTGCAGGCAGATATCGCCCACCTCGAGAGCATCGCCCTGGGCGAGCAGGCGCGTCGGCTCCCCAGGGTCGGGCGTCTCAATGCCCCACATAGCTCGCTGTTCCTCGATGTTCGCATGCGGCACCGCCACATCCTTAGCACACAGCTCATACTGACAGCCCTCGCCAACGGTGGTTCGCACGCCGGCAACACCACCAACATGATCGGCATGGCCATGAGTGCATACGGCGCCAAGCATGCGTACGCCGGGATGCTTGGCTCGAATATGCTCTACCAAGCGCTCGCCTTCCCATGCGGGGTCGATAATCACACACTCATTGTCCGAAATAACAGCATAGCTATTGGTCTGAATGGGACCGTTTACGAGCGTCTCGATCTCGACCGATCCCTTGGGAGTTACATCCAAGGACACACCACTCATGTCCCTCTCCTCTCTATAGAACTCGAGGCATCAAACGATGCCTCGAGTGTAGCGAATATCGATAATGTGGCACGTTCGTCGCGACTAAACGCGGCGCTTAAGCTGGGCTCCACCCTCGCCGGGCATCAGGCGGCGCGCGTCGTAGACCGAGTCAACGCTGCTGATGGAGGCTAGCAGCGGATCCAGCCCACTCGCGTCCGAGATCTCGACCATAAAGCGTAGGGTTGCAATACCCTCGCGGTTGGTCGACGTGGCGGCAGAAAGGATATTGCCGCCCGCATCGCCAATGGCAATGGTGACATCCTTGAGCAGGCCCATGCGGTCCAGGCACTCGACCACGATCTCGACCTGGAAGAGGGTGTCGGCAGCGCCGTCCCACTCCACATCGATCATGCGCTCGGGATGTTCCATAAGACCCTTGACGTTAGGGCAGTTGGCGCGATGCACCGAAACGCCACGACCGCGCGTGATGAAGCCGACGATATCGTCGCCCGTCACCGGATTACAGCAATGCGCCAGACGGACCAGCAGTCCGCTGTTGCTCTCGCCCTTGACGATAATGCCGTTGCTGGCGCTCTTGCCACGCTTTTGCGGCTTGCGGTTGGAGCCGCGGGCCGGCTGTTTCACGACCTCGGCGATAGCCTCGGCCTTGGTGACCTGTTCCTCGGGCTTGGGGTCCAAGATTTGCTCGACCTTGTTACCCACAGCGCGCGGGGCAACCTTGCCGGCGCCGACGGCGGCAAACAGGTCCTCAAGCTGCTTGTAGTTAAACTGCTCCGCCACGGCGTTGAGCGCACGCGTGGATCGCGGCGTAGAGATGCCATACCCGCGCTTGCGCAGGTCCTTGGCCAGTATATCGCGGCCGGCAGCAGCGTCATCGTCTTTGGTCGCGGCGGCGAAATAACG
>URBA01000238.1 GCA_900545905.1 uncultured Collinsella sp. | reverse complement strand
GCCTTCAAGAACGGCAGGTAGATGATGGCGTCCAGCAATATGATGATTGCGACAAACACCAGGGCGATAAGCTGGAAGTTCGTGGTGATGAAGATGCCGATAGGGGCAGGGGTAGCCCAAGGCACCACGAAGGAGAAGCCGTTCATGCCCACGTTATCGATAAAGAACTTGGCAACGCTTACGTTGACGCAGCCGGCGGCAACAAAGGGAATGAGCATGTAGGGGTTAAGGATCATCGGCGCGCCAAAGAGCAGCGGCTCGTTGACAGCAAAGGCAACAGGAACAATTGAGGCCTTACCGACGGCTTTGAGCTGCTTGGACTTCATAAAGAGAATCAGCAGAAGCGGCACGATGAACGTGGCGCCGGTGCCGCCGAACTCGCCCACGAGCGACATGTTAAAGGTGAGGGAATGGGCGGGGTGGCCGCCGGCCAGCAGAACCTGCAGGTTCTCAGCCTGGTTGGCAAGACGGATGGGGTCGATGCCCGGCTGGACAATCGAGGGGCCGTGCACGCCGATAAACCAGAAGAACGCGGTGGCTGCCTGGATAAGGATAAGGCCAGGATAGGTTTCTGCAGCGGTAAAGAGCGGGGAGAGCAGTTTGATAAGCAGCTCGGAGAACGGAACGCCCATGAGGTTGCGCACGACGACATCGATGATGCCGCAGATAATGACGGCGCCGCCAAAGGGGATAATGTCGCGGAAGTTCTGAGCGATGGCGCCCGGAACCTCCTTGGGCAGCTTAATGGTCAGATCGCGCGAGACGCAGAATTTATAGACCCACACGGTAATGAACGCGGCGATATAGGCCGAGAACAGACCGCGCGTACCCATGCTGGTGCAATCGAAGACAGAAAGCTCGGAGCCGTTGAGCTTGGTAGTGAACTGCGTAACAGCGAGCAGCAGCATGCTGCACTGGGCGGCCACCATGGTGGAGCCGTCGTTGAGCACCTTGCCGGCGGGCATGCGACGGTTCATGGAAGCCGTGAAGTTCTTGGCGGTGGTGCCGGCAACCATGATGCCCATGACGCCCATGGTGAAGTTGTACAGCTTGTTGCACCAGTCGATGAGCGGCTGGGGCAGCGTGATGCCAACTACGCCGGGAAGGGTGGCAATGAGCAGAAAGATCGAAGAGGTGAGGACAATGGGCATGCACCCAAGGAATCCGTCCTTAATGGCCTGGAGGTAGATGTTCCTCGAGATCTTCTCAAAGAACGGTTGATGCTTCTCGAGCATCTTTACGATGGCGTCCATAGAGCTCCTTTGCTGCTTGATGCGCGATGCATGTGGATGGAACTGGTCGTCGATGGATGGTCAGGACTGCCCGGAAACCTTCCTGCTTAAGGAAGGCATTGCGAAATGACAACGTTGTCATTTCGTTAATGACAACGTAAGACATTTTTGGAAGAGCAACAAGGATTTACGCGTGAGCGGTCGATATTGTCCGGTAAACGGTTAATTTGAAAATTGAGCAGGTAGTGTATGCTAGAACGCAGAAAGCATGCGACATGAAGCCGATGGGAGAAATAGTGGCAACGTTGGACAAGAAAAACGTCTCAATGAACGATGTGGCTGTTGCCGCAGGTGTCTCCCTTAAGACGGTGTCTCGTGTGATCAACGAACCCGATAGCGTACGCGAGTCGACGCGCGATAAAGTCCATGCCGCCATGGAGGCGCTTGGATTCCGCACCAACTTTGCCGCACGCTCGCTCAAGTTGGGACGCTACGGGTGCATCGGCGTGGTGCTGTTTCACTTGTCAGGCGGTGCCGTGGACATGATCGACGGTATCGCCGATGCTGCTGAGGAGCGAGGCTTTGCGCTTACGATGATCAAGAAACGGGCAGGGGAGAAGATGACCCTCGCCGATGCGGCGCGCAGGATGTCGCAGCTGCCCGTCGATGGCATGATCTTCAACTTGCGTCAGATGGTCGACGACTTCGATACGTTCGAGGCGCCAAAGGACCTCAAGACCGTGATCATCACACCGATGGAGCATCCTTCCTGCTCAACGGTCAGTGACGATCAAGAAGGCGGCGCGCGCATGGCGTGCGAGTACTTTTTGGATCACGGTCACAAAAACGTGTACTTCGTTGCCGGTAAAGAAGAATCGCTGTCGAGCCAATGCCGTATGAAAGGCTGGCGCGCGGCACTCGAGGCGCGTGGCATTGAGCCGCCCGAGCCTCTGCAAGGCGATTGGAATGCGGATAGTGGCTATGCCGCTGGCCTTGTGCTTGCCGATAAACCCGATTGCACGGCGGTCCTCGCTGCTAACGACTGCATGGCAAACGGCGTGATGATGGCTCTACGTGACAAGGGTCTGAGTGTGCCCGATGATGTGTCCGTGATCGGCTTTGATGACGAGCTTTACAAGACGATTCCCAACTCGATTCTGACGTCGGTGAAGTTTCGCCACCGCGAGCTGGGCGTCCGTGCGCTCAACGAGGTCGTTGCGGGCCTAGAAGCTCCGAGCTCCAGAAGCCGTACGCTCGTCTCGGGCGTGTTGGTCGAACGTTCCAGCGTAAAGGACCTGCGGGCGTAGGGTTTTTCGGCCCGTTCGTCTCAATCTGTAACAGTTAGGACCGAAAAACTCAGCTAAATATTACAGATTGAGATATTTCTGCTCGGGCGTTCTGTTTGTCTCGATCTGTAACAGCTAGGATCCAAAAACTCGGCTAGATGTTACAGATTGAGATGAACAGGAGGGCGGGTGCGGTCTAAACAAAATGGCCCGCGCATCACGCATCGATGCACGGGCCATTTTTTGTCTGCGAGCGGCAGGTGGCGTCAGCGTCTTATGCCTTGAGGTTTTCCTCGATCCAGGCGACGGCACCCTTGGGATCCTTAGTGAGGTCGATGTACTGTTTGCCCTTGGGCGACAGCAGCGTGATGCCCAGGCGGTCGGTGTCGGCCTTCATCTCGTTGTAATAGGTGCGAACCTGCGGAGCCAGGACGATGACGTTGTACTGGTCCATGATGGCGTAGTGGCTGCCGTAGGCACCGGCGTTGGCGGTAATGTCGATGCCCAGCTCGTCGGCGCCTTCCTTAAGCGCGTTGGCGAGCAGTGCAGAGGTGCCGGCGCCAGCGCACAGAACCAGAACCCTCAGATCCTTGCCCTTAAGGGCGGACGGAGCTGCGGAGGCCTCGGTGGCAGAAGCGGTCTCGACAACAGGAGCCTCAACGGCGGGGG
>URBA01000237.1 GCA_900545905.1 uncultured Collinsella sp. | reverse complement strand
CCTTTGGAGCTGCAACCATCATGTCCATGCCGACCTCTGCGCTCGCCTGCACGCAGATCTACATGGGCAAAAACCTAACGGCCGATGGCAATACGTATTATGGCCGCACCGAGGACGTTGGCACACGTTACCTCAAGCACTATGGCATTGAACCCTCGCATGGTCCCGGCCATATCTACGGCTCAGACGAGTCCGACTTCGCATACACCTCGACCAAGACCACATATCGTTATAGCTACGTGCGCGACCACCCTTCGCAGTGGCACGGACGCTGGGACGCCTACTCCGAAGCGGGAATTAACGAGAAGGGCGTTTCTTGCTCTGCCACGCTGAGCACGAGCATGAATGACGAAGCAAAGGCCGCAGATCCCCTGACCAAAACAGGCATCAGCGAATACGTCTACGCCGGCGTCATCCTTGGCGAGAGCGGCACGGCCCGCGAGGGAGTCGAGCTCATCGGCAGGCTCATTAACGAACAGGGCGCCAACGCCAACGACCAGCTCATCATTGCCGACAACAATGAGACCTGGCTGTTCGCCGCGCTTTCCGGCCATCAGTGGATTGCCATGAAGTTGACCGATGATATCGCGTCGCTCAATCCCAATATCAGCAATCTCAACTTCAAGGTTAACCTCGATGACACCGCAAACTGCATTCACTCCGAAGGCATTAAGTCCCTACCTGAAGAAAAGGGTTTCGCCAAGTATTTCGACGACGGACAGTTCGATGTTGCCCAGACCTACGGTTCGCCCATCGACAAAACTTCCGTTCACGCTTGGTCGCGCTACGTCCAGGGCCGCGATTACCTTGGGGCTCCGCTTACTGAGGGCACCGACTATGAAATCGTCCAGGACACTAGCGAAAAACCGCGCGCTAAGGTTGGCGCCATGGTAAATGAAATGCAGCCGCTGTTCTTCCAACCCGAAAAGTCCGGTTGGAATACTTTTGAACTTATTCGCGCCTTTGGCAATCGTGGCGAAAACGTTCCCGGCCTCAGCGCAAACACCGATGGTGCCTATTGCATCGGCACCGAGCGCAACGGTGAGGCCCATCTCTTCCAGATTCGCAACGGCCTCAACCCTGAAATTGCGACCATCCAATGGGAGATGCTCTCTCGAGCTGAATTCTCCATCGCCATCCCGCTGTACTCCGCCCTGATGACCGAGGTCAGCCCCTACTTCAGCGACCAGACCGTATCTTTCGACCACTGCGACGAAACAGACGTTGTAAACAACGAAGAGCCTGAGAACTCCATCAACTACGTCTTTATGGACATCAGCTCGCTTGCCTTCGAGAATCGTGCCACCCTCGGTGCTGGCGTCCATGCCTATCTTGACGCCCTCCAGAATGAGCTCATCGAGCAGAACAAGGAAGTTGACGCCGCCATGCTGGCCGAAACGACCACCGAGGGCCGCACTGCCCTAGCCAACAAGGCCGGCAAGGCTGCCACCGAGAACACCTATAAGAAGTGCAAGGCCCTGCTCCAGGAGATGCGCGCCTATCAGAAGGCCGGAAACTTCGAACAGCCCTTCACCCCAAGCGATCTGAACACCGAGACCAAGGGCCTCAAGGTGTCCATTACCTACGCCCAGGACGCTCTTGCCACCGACCCGGTCAACCCGGATCAGCCCGGCACCCCCGAGCAGCCCGGCACCCCCGAGCAGCCTGAGCAGCCCGCTAAGCCCGAACAGCCCACCACCAAGCCCGAGAAGCCCGGCAAGTCGGACAACACCACGACCACGGTAACCACCAACAAGACGAACACCAAGGGCGGCCTGCCCACCACTGGCGATCGTTTTGATGGCCGCATGGTGGCCGTATTCGCCATCGCTGGCGTTGCCGTCATCTCCGCAGGCGGTTATATCCTCTATCGCCGCAACAAGGAGTAATCCCTCGCTGGTGCGGGTGGGACGGCACAGTTCGTCCCGCCCGCCTTTTTGACCGGTGGGAAACACCGCTGAAATCTTTTCAAAAAAGATTTCCCCGCAAACACTTTGCTGTGCTATAGTGCAGCGCAACAGCAATTAGGCGCGACCGCGCCACGGCATCATGAAAGGAGCCACCAACATGAAGAACACGATGAAGTCTCTCAACAACTGGTGGTGGCGTGATGCGAATACGATCGGTCGACAGTGAGTCCCTCACGCCTGCTTTTGCGCTCTAGGTGATTGGAAGGCCTCCGGTTTCGACCGGGGGCCTTTTTCTATCTCGAGCCCGATCGCATTCGCATCACGCGCCTCCGCTTTTCTCTTGCACTCCCCTTCCGAAAGGATTTTCACCATGTCTCAGAACACCACCGCCACCCAGCCCCGCACCGTCCAGACCGCCGACCGCGGCAAACTCGATGTCCGCGCCCTCGTCCTACTCGCCATCCTGCTTGCCGCCGGCTTTATCCTCAACTTCACCGTCGGTAAGGCCATCTCGGGCATCTCGGGCGGCATGATCAGCCCCGAGTTCATCATCTCGGCCTTCTGCCTCACCATCTTGGTCGTGCGCCCCAACATCGGTCAGGCGCTCATCATCGGCCTCATCTCTGCCGCCGTGATCCAGATCACCACCACCTCGCCGTTCATCGATTTTGCCGCCGAGGGCATCGCCGCCATGCTCATGGCCGCCATCGTCAACGCTGCCGGCAAGAACGGCCAAGTTA
Organism: uncultured Collinsella sp.; assembly: GCA_900545905.1. Lineage (GTDB taxonomy): Bacteria > Actinomycetota > Coriobacteriia > Coriobacteriales > Coriobacteriaceae > Collinsella. Next base: position 548 of record URBA01000237.1, on the reverse strand, counting down.
AGCCTGTCGTCGCCATTGTCGCCACCTTCGTGACCACCTTTGTCTCGGGCGTCATCTTCATGGCTATCAAGATGGCTATGCTCGGCGTGGTGGGCGAGCTCGCTGCCGCCATGCTGCCTGTCGTCGCCATGACCGCCGTCTTTAACGCCATTCTGGTCGGCGCCCTCTATCTGCCCATCCAGAAAGCCCTGAAGCTCAACTAACCCGCTCGGCTTTACGAGCCACCCCATCTTGGCGTTCATTCGTCGCTCGCGTACCCAAGTACGCTTCGCTCCTCTTTCGCGCCAACCTGGGGCCCCTCGTAAAGCCGTCTCCGCACTCCACCAACAAAGACTGTCCCAAACGACTAGCTTTTGGGGACGTTCTTAAACGACTAGTCATGTAAGAACGTCCCCAATGACTATGAAAGGTATCCATGGAAACGATCATCAACGTCGACGATGTCTCGTTCTCCTATGGCACGCAAACCGAGCAGGCGCTCAGCCACGTCTCGCTCAGCGTGAACAAGGGGGAATTCATCGGCATCATCGGACCCTCGGGCGCAGGTA
>URBA01000236.1 GCA_900545905.1 uncultured Collinsella sp. | reverse complement strand
TCGCCAGGAAAATTCTCGCCCGGCATCCGGTCTCCTTTCATAGGTAACATATCATCGTGCTAGTTTACCACATGCCACCAGGCAATAAAAAACGTCACGAAAAGCGATGTCTGAGCGCTTCGACCACGTTGGGCGGGACAAACGTCGATACATCGCTGCCGAGTGAGGCGATCTGGCGAACGACCGAGCTCGAGATATAGCCGTACTGCGGCGCACTCATGACAAAGATGGACTCCAGCTCGTTATCCAAGCGATAGTTGAGATCTGCCTGCTGCAGCTCGTACTCAAAGTCGGTCATGGCGCGCAGGCCCTTGACCACGGCCCCCGCCCCCTGCTCGCGAGCGAAGTCGACCAAGAGGCCGGTAAAGGGCAGGACCTCGACGCCGTCGATATCACCGAGCGCCTCGCGGGCCAGCGCCACGCGCTCATCGAGCATAAACGTGGTGCCCACACCGTTTTTACCCTGCGACTCGGCGACAGCGACTATCACGCTGGGAAAGATGCGGCGGGCGCGGCGGATCACATCGATATGGCCAAACGTGATGGGATCGAAGGTGCCCGGGACGATCACGCGGTTGATGGTGTCACTCATGGGCGTTCTCCTGAACCGTCGTGGCATCGTTGTTGTGAGCATCGGTGCCGGCGCAATCTTCCTCACCATCGTCATCGCCGACCCAACGAAGCAGGTCGACCGAGGTAATGCCGTAGCGCTTCTCGCGCGCGATCTCAAAGCCTGCCGGATGCGCGCCCGCATCGGCGGCGGCATGCTCAAACAGGGCATAAGCGCCAGGTGCAAGCAGACCCTGCTGAGCCAGGTTCTGCAGCAGCTCCTCGACCGGCTCGGCACCAAAAGCATAGGGCGGGTCGAGCAGGACCAGATCAAAGGGGCCGCCCGGCACACGACCGCGCGAGGCACTCGCCAGCATGTCGCCCGTTATCACGCGCCAACGCGCACGGTCACGGCAGAGCGACTCGATATTCTTGGTAATGAGCCGCACGGCATTCCGATCGATCTCGAACGCCGTGAGCGAGCGGGCACCACGTGAGAGCATCTCTAACCCTAAGGCACCGGAGCCGCCAAAGGCGTCCAGCACGCGGACCTCGTCCAGATCGAAGTCAAATGCCGACATGACCATAGATGCGCATGCCTCGCGCACGCGATCGGTCGTGGGGCGGGTGACATCGCGACCACGGGGCTCCTCGATCTTACGACCGCGCCATTCGCCGCCGATGATTCTCATCCTCCGCTGACCTCCTTAAAAATGTGTCGATATCGCATGGCGACCGCATCGCGCAGGGGGCGCGTCGCCACGGAGTCAAGGTTGCAAGCATACCGCAAGAGCTCGACCGCGTCCAAATGCGCCCACTCGATGAGCTCCTCATCGGCATCAAGGTCGACAAAACGCAGGGTCACGCCACCATGCTGACGGTAACCCAAGATTTCGCCCTCGTGGCGAAGTCGCAGGTCCATCTGTGCAAGCGTAAAGCCATCTGCGGTCTTCTCGAGCGACTGCAGGCGATCTTGTGCCGCCGATGTACCGCCGTTGCCCTTGGAGTGCGTCATGACCAGGCATGTGCCCGCCACGGTACCACGGCCCACACGTCCACGAAGCTGATGCAGGGCGGCCAAACCAAAGCGCTCACCGTTCTCGATGACCATCACGGTGGCATTGGGCACGTCGACGCCCACCTCGACCACGGTGGTCGAGACGAGCACGTCAATCTCGCCACGCTTAAAGGCATCGATAACCTGGTCCTTCTCCCCCGCTGGCATGCGGCCGTGAAGGCGCTCGATGGCAAGACCCGGCAACGCCAGACGCAGGCGATCGAGCTCGGTCGCCGTATCGTGCAGCGGCACGGGGACCGTCACGCGGCCCTCGTCGTCGCGGGCGATACCGGGCACGTCCTCCAGATCATCGGCCGAGTCACTCGGCTCCACGAGCGGGCAAATCACGTAGGCCTGCTGACCCTTTTCATGCGCCTCGCGGATGGCGCCATAGGCAAGGTCGCGACTCGACTCGGTAAGCACGCGTGTCGTCACGCCAGCGCCAGGGACGGGCCGATGGCGGATGATACTCGTGTCCAGATCGCCGTAGACCGAAAGCGCCAGCGTACGCGGGATGGGCGTTGCCGTCATAACGAGCAGATCGGCACCGGGGCCCTTCGCGCGCAAGGCATTGCGTTGGCCGACGCCAAACCGGTGCTGCTCATCGATGACTACGAGCGACAAATACTTAAACGCCACGTTATCCGAAAGGACCGCGTGGGTTCCAAAGAGGACGTCGAGCTCTCCCGATTCCAGCTGTGCATGGATGCGCTCGCGCTCTGCGGCCGGCGTGGCACCCGTCAGAAGCGCCCAAGACATGCCGGCCTGCGAGAGCAGAGGGCCGGTCTTATCGGCATATTGACGCGCCAGCACGCCCGTGGGCGCCATAACGCAGGCCTGTGTGCCGCTATCGGCAGCCACAGCCAGCGCGCAGGCGGCAACGGCGGTCTTACCGGTACCGACATCGCCCAGCAGCAGGCGGTTCATCACGCGCCCGCCATCGCACATATCGCGCAGGATGTCTTGGAACGCGGCCTCCTGCTCGTCGCTCAGCGAAAACGGCAGGGCCTGCTTGAGCGCGGCCAGGTGCTCGCCCGCGGCGTGGGCGTAAGGAGCGACTTCGACCAAGACACCGTCGTTGCGCAGGCGCAGCGCCAGCTGCAGGTAGAGGCACTCCTCGTAGGCAAGCCGTGCGCGCGCGATTTCGCGCTCAGCCATACTCGATGGAAAGTGGATCGATCGAAGCGCGCGGGCATTGCTCATCAGGCGGCGCTTGACGCGCAGCTGAGCCGGAACAGGATCAAAGGGATTGCCGACGACCTCGAGCGCGCCGCTTACGATGCGGCGCATCCACGCCTGGCTCACGCCATCACTCACGTAATGAACCGGCAGGATGGTGCCTGCGGCACGCCCGTCCTCGAGCTTTTCAAAGTGCGGCGAGGCCATCCGCTTAAAACCGTAGGCAAACTCAACCTTACCCATCACGGCCAGGCGGTCGCCCTGCTTAAGCTGCTGGGCAATCCAGGGCTGGCGGAAAAAGGCGACCTGCAGCACGCCCGTCTCATCAACGAGTGAGACCTCGGTCACCTGCATGCGCGGACGCGGCTGCTTTTGGACGATACGGTCGACCGTGGCGATGATGGTGCACACAGTACCGA
>URBA01000235.1 GCA_900545905.1 uncultured Collinsella sp. | reverse complement strand
CGTGGGCTCGGAGATGTGTATAAGAGACAGAAAAGAGGACGGCATAGACCTTCTGGTCATGCCGCCCTCTTTGAATGACAAGTTGTCGCCCTGGTGACCGCGCAGCGTCGAGACGTTACGCGGTTTGGTAAAACCGCGTAACCCCTAAGGCCGCTGGCCCATGCCACCTTCGAGGGTGACGGTCTCGCCGTTCATGTACTTAAAGTCGGGACCGCAGAGCTGAACGACCACGCGGCCGATTTCCTTCTCGACGTCGCCGTAGTGACCAGCCGGCGGCATGTGGACGTTGGCCTTGAACGCCTCGGGATAGGCATCCTGGAAGTTCTCGAGCGCAGCGGTCCAAGCAAGCGGACAAACGATATTGACGTTGATGCCGTCCTTGCCCCACTCGTTGGCGGCAACGCGAGTCAGACCGCGGATGCCCTCCTTGGCAGCGGCATAGCTGCACTGGCCGTAGTTGCCAAACAGGCCGGCGCCCGAGGCAAAGTTGACCACGGAGCCCTTGGTCTCCTTCAGGTGCGGATAGGCCTTCTGCATGTACAGATAGGTGGCATACAGACCGGAATAAATGGCTAGGTTAAACTGATCCATGGTATGGTCGGCGATGGTCACACCCGAGGCGCTGGCCTGAGCATTGTTGACGACGGCGTCGATGCGGCCGAACTCCTCAATGGCCTTGTCGATGACGTTCTGGACGACGGCCTCGTTGTCCTGACCAGCCGAAACATCGGCCTGAACAGGCAGAACCTTGACACCGTTCTCGGCCTCGAGAGACTCCTTGGCGGCCTCGAGCTTGGCGACGTTGCGGCCGGTGATGACGAGGTTCGCGCCCTCCTTGGCAAATGCGATATCGATGCCGTAGCCGATGGAGCCAGCAGAACCGTCCTTAAGCGTGGCCTTGCCGCCGCCGGTGACGATCACGGTCTTACCAGTGAAAAGTCCCATACAAAGTCCTTTCAAATCGCGACGGGCACGCCCGCCGACTGCGCGTATCCAACTTCACGCGCCAAAAGCTGAGATGCAACTTTAGCGTGTTCAAGCAAAAATAAAAGACCGCGGTAGGCGAACGGCACCACGTCGTTCGGCGAAGGGATTGTCAAGTACAAACTGGATAAAGTGGCCGAGTTTTTGCTATCGACGCGAGTCATCGAACACGTTTTGAAACTTTGCTGCAGCGCGCGGGATGTCGGCGCGAGACTTTATCATAGGGTGACGAACAACGATGAGGAGCACATGCCTATGACAGACGAGCTGGACCCCCAGACTCAACAGCATATTGATGATTCCGCAGACGTCACTGCAGATGCCGACGCTGTGACCTGCGATGATATTGACCTCGACGACCCATTCTTGGACGAAAGCGCTACGGCGGAAACCCCCGAAACAGAAAACGCCGATGAGCAAAACGACGATGCACCCGCTCAGGACGACGCCCCCGTACAGGACGCCGCTCCGCAAGCTGCGGGTCCCATCGAGGTGTCTTCGGAAGAAGAGCTCGACGCCGTCATGGACTCCATGATGGATGCCGTCAAAGCGATGAAAGACGCCGTGGCCGACGCTGACGTTGACGCCGAGGAAGAGGAGGCTGCCGAGGCGGCCTCGACCTTTGTACCCGGCGAGACTCCGGTTGCCGACCAGGGCAGCACCATGCCCTCGTTTCTGCAGCTCGAGCACCCCACGATTGGCGCCGATGCGGTCGACCCGCACGCAGCAGGCTTTTCTGTGGTCGAGGGCGGCACCGGCAACATCTCCGTGCCGCAGGCTGCCGATGCGGATGCTGCTGACACCGCTCGCCCGACCGCCTCGCACTCCCCTGCCGCGAACCGCGATCTGGGGACCGCCGTCTCGAACACCGCGAACGCCGTGGGCACCTTTATTGCCCAGGGCGCCTCGGCCATGCGCGAGATGAACGCCGCGAAAAAGGCACTTGCCGATGCCCGCGCCCACCTGGCCGAACTTGAGCAGCGCATTGCCGATCAGGCCGAGGAGCTCGAGACGCGCCAGGATATCGCTGGCCGCTACGACCAGATCGTCGCCGACCAGCGTCAGGCGATTGCCACGGCCCAAAAGACTGCAGCGGCCGCCGAGATTGACCGTGATGCCCACGCCGCCAAAGCGACAGAGCTCAAGGGTCAGCTCGAACAAATGAAGACAGAGGATGACGCGACTGAGCTCCGCCTGAAGGCCGCGCTCGACGCCGTGGAGGCCCGCGAGGCGAGCTCACGCGAGACTGGCAACCGCCTCGTTCGACGTCTTGAGGATTCCAAGCGCATCCGCGACAAGGTGAAGGCAGAGCGAGACGCCGGCATTGCCGCCGCACAACAAACCGCCGACGCCACGCGCGCCCAGCTCGAGACGCTGCGTCATGAGTACGCCGAGCTGCAACGCAATCCCTCGGCAAATCCCGCCAACTATACGGTGCGCACCAGCGAGCTCTCGATGCAGATTTCCGACACGGCAGATGCCCTGCGTAAAGCCGAAGAAGATGTCCCGCGCATCACCGCCGATCTTGAGCACTCGCTTGCCGCAGCCGAGCAGGCCGTCGAACAGGCGCAAGCCCCCATCGCCGACGCTAAGCGAGCCCATCAGGCCGTGACGGCAGAGGCCGATGCCGCGCGCGACGAGCTGCAGACGGCGAAGACCGCCGCCGCGACTCGTCAGCGCGAACTGCGCGAGAAGATCGCCGCGGAGGACAAGGCACGCCGCGAGCAGGAGCAGACCATCGCCAACGCCCAAGCAGATGCCGCACATGCGCAGTCGATCATCGAACAGGCGACCGAAGTGCACGACCACCCAGAGATCACTGAGTCGCTTGCAGGGTCCTTGGCCCGAGACAAAGCCGAACACGCCGAGACCGAGCAAGAAGTCGACCAGCTCGAGGCCGCCGAAGACGACGTACGAGAGCGCACCCGCGACTCACGCATCAAATTCACCGGCGCCATCGTCTGCATCGTTGCCGCAATCCTGGTGATCATCCTAGTCTGGCTGTTCGCAAGCAAGTAAACCGGCTGCCAAAAAAACGCTCAACGCAGTTGCGGTGAGATAGTTCCTGTTTAGCCTCAAAAAAGGCCAATTCAAGAACTATCTCACCGCAACTTATTAGATTGATGCAAGGTAGTCATTGGGGACGTTCTAGGTAGTCATTGGGGACGTTCTTAAACGACTAGTCGAACAAGAACGTCCATTACAGTCGAAATTGTCAGCCCGGGCCCGTCTCGGGCTACG
>URBA01000234.1 GCA_900545905.1 uncultured Collinsella sp. | reverse complement strand
CTTTGGGATGAGCTTCTTACTTAGCTGAAGAGAGGCTTTATGGCTGATAGGTAGTCTTTGGCTACGTCGGCTTTGTCTGCTTGGAAGTTGTGCCAGGCCCACCATTGGACGGTGGCTACGAAGCTTGAGGCTATGTGGTGTAGTAAGAAGCTGCGGTCCATGCTGCCGGCGGGGCCTGTGGGGTCGGCGGGGACGGTCTCGGCCGCGCGCGACATGATGGTCTTGCGGAGACAGTCGGCGAAGACGCGTGAGCCGGCGCCGGCTACGAGGGCGCGTACGCCCTGACGACGCTCCCAGAGGTTGTTGAGGATATGCTCGACCTGTACGAGTGGGTCGTCGAGGGGCGTACCGTCATCGTCGAGGGCGTGGGCGCAGATATCGCTCACGAGCGCGGCGAGTAGGTCGTCTTTGCTCTTGAAGAGGCCGTAGAACGTGGCCCGACCCACATGGGCGCGAGCGATGATGTCACCGACGGTGATCTTGTTGTAGTCTTCCTCGCGCAGGAGCTCAGAGAATGCCGCGACGATGGCGGCGCGGCTTTTTTCTTTGCGGGCATCCATGGCTATGCATCCACGTGAACGAGCAGACAACGGAGCGTGCCGGAGCAACCCTCGTAGGGGCGCTTGCCGGCGCCGTAGCCGACGGCCTCGATGCGGTAGCGGGCCGGCAGGTGCTCGGATGTACGCAGCGCGGTAACGATGGCGGCGCCCGTGGGCGTCACGAGCTCGCCGGCGACCGGTGCGGGCGTGAGGGCGATATTGCCCGCCTGGCATAGGTTGACGACAGCGGGGACGGGAATGGGCATGAGACCGTGGGCACAGCGGATGGTTCCGTGGCCCTCGGAGAGCGACTCGACAACGATGTCCTCAATGCCCAGGTCATCGAGGCAGATGGCGACAGAGCAGACGTCGACGATGGAATCGACGGCGCCTACCTCGTGGAACATGACGGTCTCGGGCGTTTTGCCGTGGGCCTTGGCCTCGGCGGCGGCGAGCGCGGTAAAGATGGCGAGCGCGCGGCGCTTGGCGCCATCGCTTAACTGCGAGCCATCGATGATGGCGGCGACATCCGCCAAAGAACGGTGGTGATGGTGGTGGGTGTGGTGATGATCTTCGTGCTCATGGGCGTGGCCCTCATGGTCGTGCTCATGGCAGTGCTCGTGTTCGTGCCCGCCATGATCATGATGGTGATGCTCATGCTCATGCCCGTGCTCGTGCTCGTGCGTGTGCTCGACAGCTGTTTCGTTGCCGTAGAGCCAGGCCATATCGTGGTCGTGGTTCTCGAGTCCCTCTGCAAGCTGGACGTCGAAATCGCAGGCGTCGATGCCATGCTTGTTTGCACGCGTGACGGCGATCGTAAAGCCGTCGACCGGCAGTGTGGCGAGCTGTTCGCGCAGGTGCTCCTCGCTGGCGCCCAGGTCGAGCAGGGCCGCGACGGTCATGTCGCCGCTGATGCCCGAGGTGCCGTCGATGATAAGCGTGTGCTGATGGTTGGACATGAAATGCTCCTTAGCGGGCGCAGGACGCGCCGGCGCTCAGATGATTGATAAGACTTGCTTGGTAGGCGGCACCAAAGCCGTTGTCGATATTGACGACCGAAACGCCGCTGGCGCAGGAGTTGAGCATGGCGAGCAGCGCGGCTACGCCACCAAAACTCGCGCCGTACCCCACGCTGGTGGGAACGGCAATGACCGGACAGCTCACCAGGCCGCCGATAACGCTCGCCAGCGCGCCTTCCATGCCGGCAATGGCGATGACCACCTGAGCCTGGGCAAGCTCCTCGGCATGTGCGAGCAGGCGGTGCAGGCCGGCGACACCTACGTCGTAGAGGCGGTCGACCTCGTTGCCGTAGAACTCGGCCGTCAACGCGGCTTCCTCGGCGACGGGCAGGTCGCTCGTGCCGGCGCAGGCGACGACGATGCGTCCGTTGCCGGTAGGGGAGGGCTTGCCGCCCACGAGGGCAAGCTGTGTGTCTGGGACATATCCCAAGTCGATGCCGTTGCCGAGGAGCTCCGAGATACGGTCTGCTTTTTCGGCGTCCAGGCGCGTGACCAGGATGCGCTCCTGGCCGGCATCGCGCAGCGCTTCGATAATGGCGGCAATCTGCTCGGCGGTTTTACCGGCACCGTAGACAACCTCGCCGGCTCCCTGGCGCACTCCGCGCGAAAGATCGAGCTGCGCAAAGCCTAAATCGGCGGTCGGAGCCGTCTGGATGCGCGTGAGGGCGACTGCCGGGGCGACAGCTCCGCCGGCAACATCGCTCAGCAATTGCTCAAGATCTTGCTTATCCATATATGTTCCCTTCGACGGCGCAAAGTCTAGCACTCAAAGGGTATGTTTCCGAACACTAAGACAAAATTGTTCGGAAACTATAGGACAGACTGATTCAATTGTTAGACGGATCGACTAGTCACGCAGGATGATGTCCATGGCGAGCATCAGGTTGCGTTCGTCGATGGTAAACGGGGCTGCCTCGCGCGTCTTGGGCTTGGCGCAAAACGCGATGCCCGTGCCCGCGGCCTGAATCATGGGGATGTCGTTGGCGCCGTCGCCGATTGCCACGGTATGTGCCATATCGACGCCACACTCAACCGCCCAATCCAGCAGCTGGATGAGCTTGGACTCCTTGGTCACGATGTCTGCCGCCAGCTTACCGGTGAGCTTGCCGTCCACGACCTCCAGGCGGTTAGCGAGGCAAAAGTCGATGCCCGCGGCGGCCACGATCCTATCGGCGACCTCGTGAAAGCCGCCGCTTACCACGCCGACCTTCCAGCCCTTGCTGTGTGCCGAGCGCACAAGCTCCAGCGCGCCGGGGGTAAACGTCACGCGCTCAAAGGTGCGCTCGAATACGCTCTCATCCAAGCCGGCAAGCAGCCCCACGCGCTCCTCGAGCGCCTGCTTAAAGTCGAGCTCGCCGCGCATGGCGCGCTCGGTGATCTGCGCTACCTGCTCGCCCACGCCGGCCTCCTCGCCCAACAGGTCGATGACCTCCTGGTTGATGAGCGTGGAGTCGATATCCATAACGATGAGGCGTGCGGTCATGACGGGCCTTTCCGAGTGCGGTTGTATTGGGGCACATTGTCGCACGCCGCGCGCTTGGGCGACGGCCAGGCCGCGTCAATTGTTTCGTCTCCGTCAAGTCTTTGGGCGAGAACTACTTTTCCGCGGCACATCGACGCGGGTGCGATAAGATAGAACGCCATGTCTGGCTGCGCGGTTTACGCAGGCTGGGCAAATCTGTACGACGCCGCCCGGAACGACA
>URBA01000233.1 GCA_900545905.1 uncultured Collinsella sp. | reverse complement strand
ATCTCGTGCGGCCGCACCCGCGTGAGCGAGCATGACGAGCGCGTCTTTGAGATTGAGCTTTCGTGTCCCGACGATGCGCTGGCCATCGGCGCGCTGTCGTCTGCCACCTTCATGATGGACTGGGCGTACCTGCACGCCGACCAGCCTGCCCCCGACGTGGAAGGCACGGTCGCGGGCCTGCGCAACCTGGTGCTGGGCATGCGCGCCGAGGCCGAGGGCAAGGATCCTCACGAGGCCGTCGCCGCTGCGAACGGCGAAGATGCTGCCGAGGACGAGGGCGCTGACGAGGGCGATGTGCCGGTCGACCCCGAGCCCGCTGCCGATGTGACCGCCGAGCCCGTTCCCACCGAGCCCCAGGGCGTCCCCAACTTTGACGACGAGCCCCAGGTGGCGATCGATACCGAGGGCGCGGTTGCCGAGAACCACGAGGCTTCCGCGGCTGTCTTTGGCGGCGCGGCGACGGTTCCGGCAGGACCTGCGCATGAGGGCGGCCTGCCGCTCGTGGACGGCGCCGGCGAGGACCCGGGTGCCACAGTGGCCATGCCGGCTATGCCTCAGGAGTAGGCCTACTCGTTTATCACCATCACGTACCTGCGCTTTTGCCGTACGCAGATGAGCGGAGCGGCAAGTGATGCGCTGCGGGTATAATGGACAGCATTCAAACGGTGGGCACCGACGTGCCCGCAGGAGAGGAATGATCATGGGTAAGACTTTCAGCTTTGTCTCCGGCGCACTTTTTGGTGCCGCTGCCGGCGCTATTATCGGCGTTGCTCTGGCCCCGCGCTCGGGCGCCGAGACCCGCGCCATGGCTGCCGATATCGCCAACGACGCCTGGGACAATATGCGCGACACCTACGAGCACGGCGCCGAGGAGGCCCGTGCTGCGGTGAATGACTTTGGCCCGATGGTCGACGCCAAGACCGACGACCTGCGCGCCAAGGTCGACCTGGCCCGCGAGCGCATGGACCAGCTGCGCGAGCAGCTCAACGACGCCATTTCGGGCGGCAACGTGACGCCTGCCGCCGACGTCGTGGTCGAGAACGCCGTCGAGGCTGATGCCGAGGCTGCGGAGCCCTCGACCGAGGCATAATGCGCGCCGGGGATTTTGTCGGCGCCAAGATCTATCGCAAGCCTACCGAGGACAAGCGCACCAAAAAGGACGGCACGCCGCGCAGCCCTAAAAAGCTCGGGAAGATTCACTTTCCGGTCTTTACCCCGGGCGGTACGCGCGTGGTCGGCTTTATGGTCCGCCAGTCCGATATCGCGGGCATGATCGAGCGTCCCGATCGATTCGTAGCGCTCGACGCCATTGGTGTCTACGAGGGCGCCATTGCGGTCGATGACGTCAAGGACACGTACGATGCCGCCGCCGCCAAGCGCCTCGACATCAACCTGGACGATTGCATCATCTGGGTCGGTATGGACGTGCGCACGGAATCGGGCGACGTCGTGGGCTATTGCTCGGATGTTGAGTTCAAGCCACGCTCGGGCATCGTGCAGGCATTCTATGTGACCGCCGGTGCTGCTTCGAGTGTTTTGGTTGGTGATACGCAGGTGCCGCCGACGATGCTACGCGGCTACGAGAACGGCGCGATGGTCGTCTCGGACGAGGTCAAGTCGCTCGGGTATTCGGGCGGTGCGGCTGCCAAGGCCGCCGAGGCCAGCGTCGTGGTGGGCGACAAGGTCAAAAAGGGCGCCAAGGTGCTCGACGACAAGGGATCGGTTGCCGTGGACAAGGGCAGTCGCGCACTGGGCAAGCAGCTCGGCAAGACGCGCGGCATGTTCAAGGCCTTTAAGGACGAATACCAAAAGGCGAGCGGAGGCTCGTCAAAAGCTACAAAATAGCGACGTACCAAATGATGGGAGGCAAGCCGGAGACCTGTTGCTCCGGCTTGCTGTGTTTATGGGGGAGGGCACATGCGCCAAAACGGATCCAACTTAAACGGGCGTTCGGGTACGCGTCCGACGGCGCGCCGCGACCTGGGGCAGCTGCCTAGCGGTCAGCGCAAGCGTCACCGTAAGCCCGGCGCGATGTATCTCAACCATAGCCGCGGCTTTAGCGATCGCAGCGCGCGCATCGGCAACAGCCGCACACCCCGTCGTTCGTCTCGCCTGCCCTATGCGCTCATCGCCGTGGGTTGCGCGCTCGTGCTGTTTATCGCTGCCGTCGTGGGCTACGTCAACCGCAGCGTGGACGTGGAACTCAACGGGCAAAAGACCGCGGTGCGCGTGGGCTCTACGCTGCAGAATCTCATCGACGAGCAGGAGCTGACTGACACCTACGACGCAGGCGACCTGCTGGCCGTCGATGACAGTGTGCTCAAGCGCCATGGGGGCGAAAAGCTGTCGGTTAAGGTGGACGGCAAGCGCATAAAACAGGGTAAGTGGAAAAGCCGCGAACTTGAGGGCGGCGAGAAGGTGACGGTCAAGGATGGCCGTAACACCTACGAGAAGCATGAGGTTCAGGCTACGGTTATCGAGCCCAAGCTCAAGGTCGAGGGCACGGGCGCTATCGAGTATGTGCAGACATGGGGTGTCCAGGGCCGCTCCGAGGTGTGGGTTGGTGAGCAGTCGGGCAAGACGCAGGATCGCGGCGAGGTTGTGCCCGCCACCGATTGCGTTGTTGCGTGCGCCAGCGTGGCGCCCAAGGGCAACAAAAAGTACGTGGCGCTGACGTTTGACGAGGGTCCGAGCGGCGCCACCAAACAGATCTTGCAGGTGCTCAAGGAAAAGGGCGTCACCGCGACGTTCTTCCTTTCGGGCGATGCGGTCGAGGCCTCGCCTGCCACGGCCAAGGCGATTGTCGATGCCGGGTGCGAGATCGGATCCAACAGCTACAGCGACGATTCGCTCAAGGGTCAGGACCGTGAGGCGGTACGCGAACAGATCACGAAAGGCACCGATGCGATTAAGTCGGCGACCGGCGTGAAGACGATGCTACTGCGTGCTCCCTACGCTGCCTTTGACGAGCAAAACTGGATTGATGCGATGGACCTGGTCTCCGCCGTGGTCTCGTGGAATATTGACTCGGGCGACTGGCTGCTCAACGGTGCCGACGAGCAGGTCTCAACGGTGCTCGATTCGGTGACGCCGGGCAATATCGTGCTGCTCACCGATAGAGACGAATGCGCCGAGCAGACGCTCGAGGCGCTGCCGCAGATTATCGACGGCCTTGTCGCCGACGGTTACAAGATCGTGACGCTTAGCGACCTGGTCAAGACGGACACGTCGCTGAGCAAAAAGCTCACCTCGCTGACGAAGG
>URBA01000232.1 GCA_900545905.1 uncultured Collinsella sp. | reverse complement strand
GTCCTCGATGGACTCGGCCAGGTCGAACTCGGGCCAGGCGGCGGTGTAGGCGTTGCCCTCGCAACCGAGTGCCTCGTGCCACAGTTCGTCGGCCCAGAACGGGCAGATGGGGGCAAGGACGCTCACGATGTCCTTGGCCACGCCATAGCACAGTGCCTTGTCGCGGGCGGCACCCTCGGTGGCGTTGAGGTAGGCGCTCGCCGCGTTGACGAGCTCCATGACGGCCGAGATGGCGGTGTTGAACTGGCCGCGATCGAAGTCCTCGGTGCACTTGGCGATGGTGCGGTGACGCTCGCGATAAAGCTTCATCGCGGTCTCGTCGAGCACGGACTTGTCGAAGGCCACGTTGGCATCGCCGGACTGGACGAGCTGCCACACGATACGCCAGGCGCGCTTGATGAAGCGATTGGCGCCCTCGACGGCCTTGGGATCCCAGTCGAAGTCCTTCTCGGGCGGAGCGATAAACAGGATCGCCAAACGCATGGTGTCGGCGCCGTAGGGCTCGATGACCGAGCTCGGGGGCACGACATTGCCCTTGGACTTGGACATGGTGTCGCCGTTCTCGTCCTTGACCATGCCCTGGCACAGCAGGTTGGTGAAGGGCTCGTCCACGCTCAGCAGGCCCAGGTCGCGCAGCGCCTTGGTAAAGAAGCGACTGTAGAGCAGGTGCAGAATGGCGTGCTCGATGCCGCCAATGTAGTTATCGACGGGCATCCAACGGTCGGCGGCCTCGCGGGAGAAGGGCAGCTCGGTGTTGTGCGGGTCGGTATAGCGCAGGTAATACCAGCTGGAGCAGGTGAAGGTGTCCATGGTATCGGTCTCACGCTTGGCCGGGCGGCCGCACACCGGGCAGGTGGTCTCGTAGAACTCCTTGCACTCGGCAAGGGTCTCGCCGGCGCCCAGGTCAAGGTTCTCGGGCAGCGTCACCGGCAGCTGATCCTCGGGCACGGGCACGATGCCGCAGTGCTCGCAGTGGATGGCCGGGATGGGGTTGCCCCAATAACGCTGGCGGGAGATGAGCCAGTCGCGCAGGCGGAACTCGACCTTGCGACGGCCGCAGCCCATAGCCTCGAGGTCCGCAACAATGGCGGCCTCGCCCTCGGAGTGCTTGCCGCCGCGCATGCCGGTGTACTTGCCGGACTGGACGAGGGTGCCCTCGGCAGCGTGAGCGCAATCCCAGTCGACGGTCTCGGCATGGAAGGTATCGATGGTCTCGCCGCTGGCCTCGACGGCAGCGCGGTCGTCATCGTCCAGGATAATCGGCACGATGGGCAGGTCATACTTGCGGGCAAACTCAAAGTCGCGCTGGTCGCCACAGGGAACGGCCATGACGGCACCGGTACCGTAGTCGGCGACGACATAATCGGCAACCCACACGGGGACCTTCTCGCCGTTGACGGGGTTTACCACATAGCGGCCCGTAAAGGCACCGTGCTTCTCGAGGGTGCCCTGGGCACGCTCGACGGCAGAGATATGCTTGGAGTCCTCGACGATCTTGGTGACGGCCTCCTCGTACTCCGTGCCCTCGACGAGCTCATGCAGGCCGGCGTACTCGGGAGCCAGGACAAAGAAGGAGACGCCAAAAAGGGTGTCGGCACGCGTGGTAAAGACGGTGATCTTGCCCTCATCGCCCTCGATGGGCTCGCCATCCTGGTCGCACAGGGTAAAGTCGACCTCGGCGCCCTCGGAGCGACCGATCCAGTTGGCCTGCATCTGCTTAACGCGCTCGGGCCAGCCGGGGAGCTTCTCCAGGTCGTCGAGCAGCTCCTGAGAGTACTCGGTAATCTTGTAGTACCACTGCTCAAGGTCGCGCTTCTCAGGCTCGGTGCCGCAGCGCCAGCACTTGCCCTCGGTAACCTGCTCGTTAGCCAGAACGGTCTTGCAGGTGGGGCACCAGTTGACCGGGTTCTTCTTGCGGTAGACCAGGCCCTTTTCCCACATCTTCTCAAAGATCCACTGGCCCCAGCGGTAATAATCGGGGCTGCAGGTCTTGACCATGCGATCCAGATCGTAGGAGAAGCCCATGCGCTTCATCGTGGCGAGCGCCTGGTCCATGTTCTTATACGTCCAGGCGGCAGCCTGCGTGTTGTGCTTGATGGCGGCGTTCTCGGCAGGCAGGCCAAAGGCGTCAAAGCCGATGGGATGCAGCACGTCATAGCCGCGCATGCGGGCCTGACGGGCCATGGCATCGCCGATGGTATAGTTGCGCGCGTGGCCCATGTGCAGGTCGCCCGACGGATACGGGAACATCTCGAGCACGTACTTCTTGGGCTTGCTGTCGTCGGTGTCGACAGCAAAGAGGTTGGAGTCCTCCCAGGCCTTCATCCACCGGGACTCGATGGCCTGCGCGTCGTAAACAGGAATCTCGTCCTTATGATCTGTGCAATCGCACATATCAGCTCCTTTGTTATCTCGGTTGGGGCGGGGCGTTCTTACCTTTGCTCGCTGCTGCGGACAGTCCTGCTCGCACGAAGAGCACATTAAGTGCTCTTCGGCTCGTGCGGAACTTGCAGCGAGCAAAGGTAAGAACGCCCCGCCACATCGTTAACTCGCATGATGATAGCAAATACAACAAGCGAGATGCCTGCGACTTGCAGGCATCTCGCTTTATCTAAATAACGTGGCTGAGAATCAACCTTTGATATGCAGCTCTTACCTTATCGATAGGAAACGCTCTGCTGGGAATCTTTCACGACTACGTCGTGGGCGCCGCCTTCGACGATGGAGGTCGAGCTCACCAGGGTCAGACGTGCCTTTTCCTGGAGCTCGGGGATCGAGAGGGCACCGCAGTTGCACATCGTGGACTTGACCTTGTAGAGCGTGCCGCCCACGCCGTCCTTGAGGGATCCGGCGTACGGGACGTAGGAGTCGACGCCCTCGACGAAGCTGAGCTTCGCGGCGCCGCCCAGGTCGTAGCGCTGCCAGTTGCGGGCACGCGCGGAACCCTCACCCCAGTACTCCTTCATGTACTGGCCGTTGACGTTAACGCGCTCGGTCGGGCTCTCGTCGAAGCGGGCGAAGTAGCGGCCCAGCATCATAAAGTCGGCACCCATGGCAAGGGCGAGCGTCATGTGGTAGTCGTAGACGATACCGCCGTCGGAGCACACGGGCACGTAGATGCCGGTCTCCTCGTAGTACTCGTCACGAGCACGGCAGACGTCGATCAGCGCGGTGGCCTGGCCACGGCCGATACCCTTGGTCTCGCGGGTGATGCAGATGGAACCGCCGCCGATGCCGATCTTTACGAAGTCCTGTCTCTTATACACATCTCCGAGCCC
>URBA01000231.1 GCA_900545905.1 uncultured Collinsella sp. | reverse complement strand
TGGCACTGTTCACAGCTATCGTACTCATCGTAATCAGCTGCAACGCCGATCTGGCGCTGCCTACCTATATGAGCGACATCGTCGACGTGGGCGTGCAGCAAGGCGGTATTGCCTCGCCCGTGCCCGACACCATTCGCGCCGAATCGCTCGACGACCTCGAACTCTTTATGAGCGCCAAGGACGCCAAGGCTGTGGAGGCCGTGTTTAGCAAGGCTGGCAAAAACGGCATTCGAGCGTACAAGGGCACCGAGGAAGAGCGTGCCGATGGAGGCAAGATTGCCGACATTATGAGCCTGCCCGAGACTGTCGTACTTTCGTTCAACCAGGGCATTGACGCCGACTCCATGGGCGACATGACCGGCACGTCCGGCGAAAAAGACAGCGACGCCGCCCAGGCCATGCCCACCCCCGAGCAGATGGCGGCGATGACGCCCGAGCAGCTCGCCGAGATGCAGCAGAAGGCCGCAGCGGCGCAGAACATGCAAAAGCAGATTGATGCCGACGGCGGTAAGATCACCATGAAGAGCCTGCGCCTGGGTGTCGAGGGCGGTCTGGTAGACCAAAGCAAGCTCGTCGAGGGCGCCAACGAAATGGCGGATAAAATGGGCTCCATGTCGGGCTCCATCGTGACCCAACGCGCCGTGAGCTATGTGCAAGACGAGTACAAGGCGCAGGGCATCGACCCCGCCGACGTGCAGAACGCCTACCTGGGCCGCATGGCGACCACGATGTTTGGTCTGTGCCTGATCTCGCTCGTCGCCACCATCCTGACCGGTGCCGTGGCCTCGCGCACCGCCTGCTCCATCGCCCGCGACCTGCGCCGCGAGACCTTCAACAAGGTTATGCACTTCTCGCCGGCCGAGGTGGGCAAGTTTAGCCAGGCCTCGCTCATCACCCGCTGCACCAACGACATTCAGCAGATCCAGATGGCCGCAACCCTGTTTATCCGCATGTGTCTGATGGCCCCCGTCATGGGCATCGTCGCCGTCATGCGCGTCCTGGCCAACCATACCGGCCTAGAGTGGACCATCGCCGTGGCCATCATCGCGGTCTCGGCCGTCGTCGGCGTGCTTATGGGCCTCACCATGCCCAAGTTCAAAAAGATGCAGAGCTTTGTGGACCGTGTGAACCTTACCGCCCGCGAGCTGCTCGACGGCCTTATGCCCATCCGCTCGTTCAACCGCGAGGAGCATGAGCTCGAGCGTTTTGACAAGGCTTCGCTCGACCTGATGACCACGCAGCTCTACACCAACCGAGCCATGAGCTTTATGATGCCGCTCATGATGCTCGTCATGAACTGCATCACCGTGCTTATCGTCTGGTTTGGCGCGCAGGGCGTGTCCGACGGCGTGATGCAGGTCGGCAACATGATGGCGTTTATCTCCTACACCATGCAGATCGTCATGGCGTTTATGATCCTCACCATGGTTTCGGTCATCCTGCCCCGCGCCGAGGTCGCAGCCGAGCGCGTGGAAGAGGTCATCACCTGCCCCACGAGCATCAACGACCCTGTCTCGCCCAAACTGCCCGCGGCCAGCGCGCCGCGCGGTGAGCTCACCTTCCGCGACGTGAGCTTCCAGTATCCCGATGCCCGTGCCGACGTCATCAGCGGCGTGAACTTCACCACGCATGCCGGTCAGATGCTCGGCATCATTGGCTCCACGGGCTCGGGCAAGTCCACGCTCGTGCAGTTGATTCCGCGCCTGTACGACGTCACGGGCGGCAGCATTTCGCTCGACGGCATCGACGTGCGCGACATGACCCTTTCCGAACTGCGCCGCCGCATTGGTTACATCCCGCAGCAGGGTCGCCTGTTCTCGGGCACTGTCAAGAGCAACCTCAAGTTTGCCGGCGACATGGTAAGCGACGATGACATGCACCAGGCCGCGCGCATCGCCCAGGCCGAGGACTTTATCGCCGAGCGCGAGGGCGGCTACGACTCCCCCATCAGCCAGGGCGGCTCCAATGTCTCGGGTGGTCAGCGCCAGCGTCTGGCCATCGCCCGCGCGTTGGCCAAAAAGCCCGAGGTCGTGGTGTTCGACGACTCGTTTAGCGCGCTTGACTACAAGACCGACGCGCGCCTGCGCGAGGAGCTGGCCAAAAACGTCACCGACGCCGCGCTCGTGGTCGTGGCACAACGCATCGCGACCATCATGCACGCCGACCAGATCATCGTGCTCGACGACGGCCACGTAGTGGGCACTGGCACGCACGAGGAGCTGCTGCGCAGCTGCCCGGCGTACCTGGAGATCGCACAGTCGCAGCTTTCCGCCGAGGAGCTGGGGCTTACCCAAGAAGAAATTGCAGCCGTTACGGAAGGAGGCGAGCACTAATGGCAGACGAGACCAAGACCCAAATTCCCAAGCCCACCCGTCAGCGTGGACCCATGGGCCGCATGGGCGGCATGCGTCGCGGCGAAAAGGCCAAGGACTTTAAGGGCACCATGAGGCAGCTGCTCGGCTATATCGGCCAGCACAAGATTGCCGTGTTTGCCGCCGTCGCCTTTGCCGTGTGCTCGGTCATCTTTAACATTGTGGGACCCAAGGTGCTCGGCCAGGTTACGACCAAACTGTTCGAAGGCCTGGTCTCCAAGGTCAACGGTACCGGCGATGTCAACTTTGCCTGGATCGCCAAGACGCTCGGCTTTTTGCTCTGCCTGTATCTGGCGAGCTCTGTCTGCAGCCTGGTCCAGGGCTGGCTCATGACCGGCGTCACGCAAAAGATCTGCTACCGCATGCGCAAGGAAATCGCCGCCAAGATTGCCGTCGTGCCGATGAGCTACTTCAACGGCCACAGCAAGGGCGACGTGCTCAGCCGCATCACTAACGATGTCGATACGCTCGGCCAGTCGCTCAACCAGAGCGTGACGCAGCTCATCACGTCGGTGACGCAGATTATCGGCGTGCTCGTCATGATGCTTTCGATCAGCCTGCCGCTCACCGGCGTCACCGTGCTCACGCTGCCGGCAGCCGCGATTATCCTGACCGTAATGATTCACTTCTCGCAGCCGTACTTCCGCGAGCAACAGCAAGTCCTGGGCGCCGTCAACGGCATTATCGAGGAGGACTTTGCCGGTCAAAACGTCATTCAGGTGTTCGACCGCGCCGAGGTCTCAATCGAGGAGTTCGACCGTCAAAACGACCGCCTGTTTATTAGTGGCTGGCGTTCGCAGTTCCTGTCGGGCCTGATGATGCCGCTTATGAGCCTGGTGGGCAACATGGGTTACGTGCTGTCTCTTATACACATCTCCGAGCCCACGAGACTACGCTGCATCTCGT